>SKON01000073.1 GCA_007120035.1 Myxococcales bacterium | reverse complement strand
CGACAGCCCCGACGACTGGGACGACCACTTCGCCCTGGAAAGAGACATCGACGGCGGCGCCATCTCTCCCATCGGCAACAGCGGCGATCACTTCACCGGCGACTTCGACGGGCAAGGCCGGACCATCTCCGACCTGGAGATCACGGGCTCCGGCGACGACCTGGGCCTCTTCGGGTTCCTCGGCGGCGGCGCCCGGGTGGGGAACCTGATCCTCGACGGCGTGACCGTCTCCGGCGAGAACGGGGTCGGTGCCCTGGCGGGCCGGGCCCTGAGCGGTTCGCAGGTCCACAACGTCACCGCCCGCGACGTGGACGTCACCGGCGAGGAGAACGTCGGCGGCCTCGTTGGCGTGGCCCAATTCGAAGGATCGTCATTGACGGTCACCGGATCAGTCACCGGCGATGATGACGTCGGTGGGATGATCGGACGTCTGGCAGGGGGCCTCACAAGAGGCTCGGCGAACGTCACGGTCCAGGGTAGCGGCAGCAACGTCGGGGGGCTTGTAGGGTACTTTTCCGCCGGTACCCTCGCGGAGTCCGAAGCCCTGGGGGACGTCACCAATACGAGCGCTTCGGCCGGTACCGGGGGCCTGGTGGGCCGCTCCGATCGGGACATCCACCGCAGCCGGTCGACAGGGGACGTCACCTCCGACGACGACGAGGTCGGCGGCATCGTCGGCTTCTTGAACAACGCCAGCGTTCACGACTGCTACTCGTTGGGGACGATATCTGGAGTGAGCCAGGTCGGCGGCATCGTCGGCTACTTCGCCTGGGACGGTGGGAACCGATCGATCACCGACTGCTACGTCTTCGGCACCGTCGAAGCCGGCGACCCCCGAGGCGGGATCTACGGAGAGCTCGGGGCCAGCCAGATCAATATCGAAGACTCCTTCTGGAACAGCTCGGTCAACCCCGACCTGGGGGGAACTCAGGTAGGCGACGCAGACAACGGCATGCCCCTGCCGCAGGCCGAGTTCGACGACCAGGACAACTTCCCCTGGGACTTCACCAACGTGTGGACCCTCCACGACAGCGATCGCCCCCGGCTGCAGTGGGAGCTCGATGAGTAGAAAAAACTCTCGATCTTTTGCTTCCCCTGGCACGCGATGTGCATAGGTTGTCACCAGCGGTCAAGGATGACCCCGATGACATACTGCACATGGTGAACACGATGATGGCTCAACTCTTCAACTCCCTGCCCGAATTCTACATCGAGTTTCGGAGCCGACTGGACGCCCTGGGGACCTTCCTGCGAGAGCTCGAGGGCGACGAGGGAGCTCAGAAATTCTTGCTCTCCTATACGGATCGCCTCCGGTGCGATCTGGCCGGGGAGTCCGCCGTGGCCGACGATCTGAGGAAGAGCCTCGGGGAGCTGCGCCAGGTCGTAGCTACCCTGGATCACTGCCCCCGTCGTTGGGACCTGGCCCGGGAGGCCCATGAGGCCTGCCGGGCAGAATTTTCCCAGTTTCAGAAAGATCTTCGCACCACCCCGTCTCTTTTTCCGGACACCATGCCCTTCGAGTGGGCCATCTGAGTAGCCACCTGATACTCCGCCCCTGGAAGAACTCTACTCCGACGAGCCCTACTCCGACACCAGTCCGGCGTACCTTGTAGCGATCTCCTTCATCCCCTCCTCCAGAGAGATCCGGGGCTCGTAGCCCAGCTCCGTTCGAGCTTTCTCTGTGGAAACCTTAGACATCCGCATCAAAAATTGGAGGGCCTCCGGATCGGCGGGCAGCTCCTTGCCGGCCAGGCGAAGAACGGGCCCGGCCACGGCCAGGGCTCCCCGGATCAGCGACGTGGGGAGCACCGGGACGGAGCGCTTGCCCACCATATCGGCGTGAAATCGAAAGAACTCCAGGGCGCTCGTCGCCTGACCGTCGGTGATATTGAAGGCCTCTCCGGTAGCGTCGGCCTCGATGGCCAGGAAGATCCCGTCGATCAGGTTGTCCACGTGGACGTGGTTGATGATCCCCCGGCCCCCCTCGGGGAGGTTGAACCACCCGGACTTCAAGAGCTCGATGGGGCGATCCACCCAGGAGGTCGACCCCGGCCCGTAGACATCGCCGGGGCGGATCACGACGACCTCGAACTCCCCGGGGGTGTGGGCGGCCAGGGCGTCCTCATCGCTGAGCTGCTTGGTCTCGCAGTACACGTTCTGAGCCCGCTGGTACTCGAAGTCCTCTTCGACCCCCTCGGGGTACTCAAAGCCGTAGACCATCACCGACGAGAGGTGGAGAAACCGCTTCACTCCGGCTTTTCTGGCGAACTTCAGGGCGCTGCGGGTGCCCTCGACGTTGACCCGAACGAACCGATCCCTGTCCCCGGACTCCTCGACGATCGCCGCGGTGTGGATCACCCAATCGGCCCCTTCGAAGACCTCCCGCAGGACCTCCCCATCGTGGATATCTCCCACGGTGACCGTCGCCCCCAGGGCTTCCACTCGTCGGGCGGCGGCCTCATCGATGTCGAGCCCCCGGACCGAGAACCCGGCGGTGATGGCTCGCTCCGCGGGCCGGCTGCCGATGAACCCTCCGATCCCCGTGATCGCCAGTGTCGTTGCCATGTCGTCGTCTCCTGGGCCAATGAAGTTCGGCGCCAGGGTACGGAACCCTCAGTCCTTGGGCAAGCAGGCTAAGACAGTCTCGCAGAGGGAGACGAACACGCAGGCCTCCAGATCGAGGACGCACTCGGCGAGCTCCACGGCCTGGTAGTCGTCGGGACACTCCGGGACCCCGGGACAGGTCTCGTCGTCGCCCTCAGGGAGCCCGCAGTAGATCGGGCCGTCACAGCCGTCGATCGCAAAACAGGGGCCGTCCTCCTCGCACTCCTCAAGGCGCTCGGTCTCGTCGGGGCACTGAGGATCCTCGCAGACCACGGGAGCGCAGTAGATCCGCTCCTCACAGGTATCCACGGCCTCGCAGCCCAGGTCCTCGTCGCAGTCCTCCTCGGCGACCTCCTCGGTGTCCTCGGGACACTCTGTAGGCAGGGCGTAGCAGATCAGACAGGTCACCGGGCCGCTGCAGTGATATCGGTTGTAGCAGGTGGCGTTGCCGTCGTAGCAGACGAAGTCCTCGTCTGCGGGTCGATCGTCGCCGGGGCACAGGGGCTGCTCGGCGCAGGCGTTGGGCACCTCCCGGCAGAGGATCTCCTCTTCGCAGAGGGTGATCCGAGTGCAGAGGTCCCCGGCCGGACAGACCTCCACCTCTTCGGATCCCGCCGGACACTGCAGGCCATCGTCACAGTCATAGCTCTGGTTGATGGGCTGCTCGTCGTAGTTCTCGTCCTCCGGAGCGCAGAGGAGGGTCCACCCGCACTCATCGACCTCCTGGCAGTCCGTGAACGCCGGACAGGTCTCCACCGCCACCATGCCCGCCGGACATTCCTGGTCACAGGACTCCTGATTGATCTCGAACTCGTCGGCGCCACAGCCGGCGAGGGACACCAGGAGAACGGCCCCGAAGAGGAGGGTGCAGAAGGCGGCGAAGAGCCGAAGGGACATAGAACGCTCAGATGGAAGAACCCTGTTCTCCTCACAAGAGATAACAAATGGGCCTTCGGGGATCAATTTTTGGGCCCCTTCCTTTCGCCTCGCCATTCCCATCGCTACCATTGCGCGGTCTGGCGCCATTCCTCGTTCCTCACCATGGAGATCGTCTGATGAACCGACTGCTCCGAACCTCCCTGCTGACCACTCTCTGCCTCGCTCTGGCCTGCGGCACGGGGGCTGTAGACAACCAGAACCAGAATCAGGATCCCATCAACCAGAACCAGGGCAACCAGACCCACCAGAACCAGAACCAGGTCGAACACCCCGACCCGGTGACCCTTCGGGTGGCGACCTTCAACGCCTCGTTGTACCGGACGGAGCAAGGGGCCCTGGCCGAAGAGTTATCGACCCCGGGCTCGGAACAGCCGTCGCAGATCGCCGAGATCATTCAGATCATCCGCCCCGATGTGATCCTCCTCAACGAGTTCGACTACGACGCCGAGGGCCAGGCCGCCGCCGGCTTCGACGAGAACTACCTCCGCGTCGGTCAGGGAGATCAAGAGCCGATCGAGTATCCCTACATCCAGGTCTTTCCCTCCAACACGGGGGTCTCCACGGGGATCGACCTGACCACGGGGGAGAGCTTCGAGCCGGCGGTGGGCACCGAAGACTACGCCCAGAACTCCTATGGGTACGGCATCTTCCCCGGCCAGTACGCCTTCGCTGTCTTCTCCAAGTACCCTCTCGTCGATGACGAAGCCCGGTCCTTTCAGACCTTTCTGTGGGCGGATCTGCCGGACCACCGAATTCCGGAAGACTACTATGCCCCGGAGGCGCTGGAGATCTTTCGACTCTCGTCGAAGAACCACGTGGACCTCCCCATCGATGTCGGCGGCCATCGCCTGCATCTGGTGGCGGCCCACCCGACGCCGCCGGCCTTCGACGGCCCGGAGCAACGAAACGTGCGCCGCAATCTCGACGAAGTCCGCCTGATCCACGACTACATTCGCCCCGACCGGTCCACCTATCTCTACGATGACAATGGCCGTGAGGGAGGGCTCTCCGAAGAGGCCTTCTTCGTGATCGTCGGAGACCTCAACGCCGACCCCTTCGACGGCGGCGCCTCCGAGGCCATCGCCGCCCTCCTCTCCGACCCCCGGGTCACCGACCCCGAGCCCACCAGCGAGGGAGGCCAGATCTTCGGGGAGTCCAGCTGGGGAGAGGACCAGAACCATCAGGGGCCTCACAATCAGGACACGGCAAATTTCAACCCCAACGTGGGGAACCTCCGGGTGGACTACGCGATCCCTTCGTCGAATCTCATCGTAGAGGAGAGCGCCGTGTTCTGGCCGGCTCCCGATCAAGAGTTCGCCGATCTCGTGGAGGCCACGGACCACCGAATGGTATGGGTCGACGTTACCCTGGACCGAGCCGCTGTGATGGAGTGACGTGGAAATCTGCGAGCTCGTGGTTAGGTTCGCCCCTGACGTGCGGGAGCCCACGCTGGCAGGAGATGGGATGCACAAGATTGACACAGGAGCGCTGCGAAGCCTGGCCGAAGAGCTGGGACCCCGTGTTCGTCTGAAGGAGTTCAACGGGGCGACGATTATTCAGCACACCCGGGCCCGGCTCTTTCTGGCCGAGTTCAACCCCGACACCTCGGAGGTGATGGTCGCCTTAGAGGCGGCCTTCCCGGACCATCAGGAGCTCAATGGCGAGGAACTGAACGAGGAGGCCCTGGATCTTCTGGCCCCTCGGATGAAGTCCCTCCAGAACCGGGGCTACGAGCTCCGCGAGATCGACGCTCGCCCGGGGTTCCCAGCAGGCCGGGAGGTGGAGAACGAGATCCCCGTGGTGGATGTCTTCCTCTCCCGGACCATAGACACCGTGGAGGAGCTGCGGGAAGAGCTGCGGTGGTTGATCGACGAGATCCCCTTGAACGCCTGAGCTCTGGCACCACCCTTGCACCGCAGTCCCCAGAGAATTCGACCCGGCGACGAACGTCGCTTAGGGTGGCGTAGTCGTTCGCCGAAGGTGGAGCATTCTTTCACCGATCCGAGCACATCTAAGTTCAGCGCTTCTAAGGAGCACCCCATGAAGTTTCGACCCCTGATTGTCCCCACCGCCGCTGCCCTTTTGACCGGGCTCTTCGCCACCGGATGTGGCGTCGAGCTGGAAGGAGAAGAGGGAGAGCTCTCCTTCCGCTACCTGGGTACGGATCTCGTGTCGGGAGCCTCCTCGGGCACCCTGGCCACGGGCGCTCGGATCGACGTGGAGCTTCGGACCCCGGGGTCAGATCAATCCCTGCCGGTCCGAGAGGCCGTCTCCGAGGACTCCGAGGTCCTGGAGGTCCTGGAAGTCCTGGAGCGACGGTTCACCCTCTCGGCGGTGGCCGCCGGGGAGGCCCGGATCACCGCCGAAGCCCTGGGCGCCGACGACGAGGTGATCTCCGACTCCGTGTCCATCGCCGTGGCCGACGTCGACAGCGTCCGCCTGGGGGTCCGATGCCCGGACCCGGTCTTCGTCACCGACAGCCGGGCCCAGTTCAGCTATCGGATGTACGACGCCTCGGGCTCCAAACTCACCGGCTACGGCCGGTTCGACGTGGCCGTGGAGCCCGACACCGGGGGCTCCGTCAACGAGGGTATCGACCAGATCGAGGTCCTGGAGATCCACACCGGGTCGGAGGCCGGCTCCTACGAGCTGCAGTCCACCGTGGACGACGAGACCTTCGCCTTTGAGCTGGTCGCCCCCGGGGACATCCTCTTCGCCGATATCCGCGACGACGACGCCGAAGAGGTGGAGCACTCCGTGGCCGTGGGCAGCGAAGCGGCGGTGGCCCTCTTCCATCTGGAGACCGGAGACGCCACGGTCTGTGGGCCCGCCACGGCAGCCATCGACCTCTCCGTGGACAGCCCCGAGATCTGTGAGGCCGAGTACCGGTTCGTCGGCGATCTCCACCTCCTCTTCGTCAACGGCCTCTCCGAGGGGTCCTGCGAGGTGGAGCTTCAGATCCCGGACACGGACATCTCCGAGACCTTCTCCGTCGAGGTCACCCCCTGAGTCACTCGGAGTCAGGGGCGTAGCCAGGACCCACCACCGGGGAGAGCCGAACCTCCGGGGGGACCACCACCATAAAAGGCACGTCTTCCTGGATATGACAGGTCATGCAGGCGACAGTGAAGTCCTGCATGGCCTGCTCGATGCCCTCCTCGTTCCGTTCGTCGATCACCGCCTGGAGGGCCGGCACGGCGTCGTCCAAGAACTCCTGGGCCGAGTCCCCGCGGTCGGGCCGCCGTTGGACGCCCCGCTCGATGGCGTCACCGATCTTCTCCAGCTGGTAGTCGGCGTAGTCCCAGTTCCGGTCCACCATGGCGAAGTGCAGGTCGTTGTACCGATGTCCCACCTCGATCATGGACTGGGAGAACCCTCCCATCTGGGACTCCAACGCTTGAAAGCGCTCTTCCTCGTTCTGGGGGAGCCACCTCAGGTCGAGGTCTTCCGGGGCCTGAGCAGCCGAGGGACCGGGCAACCCGGCGGGCTCCGGCTCGTCGCAGGCAGTCATCAAGATCAGGGCTCCGGCAGCCAGCCCGAGCCAGGTCAACTTCCCAACCATGGAGTGCATCGATTCTCCTAATTTCTTTCCAGTGAAATATCGTCCTCCGGCCCGGGCCGGTTCTGGTCGGGCCGGGCGGCGCCGCGAATCGTGGGTCCCGAGCGCTGGTAGGGCTGCTTGAAGATCCGCTGCAAGGCCTGGCGAGTGCGCATCGAGAGATAGCAGCTCACGAACCCTATCACCTGGCCGGGATCGAAGTACGGATTCTTGGTCTTGGCGAGCTTGACCAACATCAGGACCTGCTCGGCGACGCTGACGGGGCAGCCGGCGATCCGCATCACGTCTTCGTTCCGGCGCTCCAAAAGGAGCTTCTCCATCTTCATCATCTTCACGAAGATATCGTCGACCTTGAAGGTCTCGGGATCGATGGTGGATCGATCCCGGTACAGGGATTCGATCTCGACCTTCTTGGAGCCGATGGTCCCTCGATAGGTGGCGCAGTCGCCCATGAACACCACCTTCTCCCCGGCCCGAGCGTCGATCTCCCCCTCGTAGGCGCCGAAGACGATATGCATCGGGGGGAGCTTCTCGTCGGTGGCCTTGTCGTAGACCCGGAGGATCTCGATGGCCTCCTCCAGAGCCCCGGGACACCCGCCCCAGCAGTAGTCGTCGGTGTCGCTCGGGGGTGGCCCGGAGTAGGCCCGGATGTTCGTGCCCTTGAAGTAGTCCTCTACCCGGACCAGGCCCACCTCGAAGCCGGAGGCCATCTCCTTCATCTCGTCCAGGGAGACGTCGCCCTCCAGACGGATCTGGTCGAGATCGATGGGCCCGAAGCCCCGCTCATGGGCGAGGCGGATATGGTCCACGGTCCGGGGATCGACGCCGATGATGTGGCAGCAAACGGCGTCGAAGGCCACCTGGTTGTTCCCCATGGCCACCAGGTTCAGGCGATAGGGTAGAGGCGTGAGCATCCGGCCCTCGCCGGCGATGATCCCGTCGGTGATGATGAACTGCGGTTGGGTGATGTACTGGAGGTCGGCGACCTTGTAGTTCAGGGCGTGATCGTGATCGATGAGGCGATGGCGATCGTCCTGGATCCCGATGTAGTTCTTCATGCTGAAGGTCACCGTCGTCCAGGGGTGGGCCTTGAACTTCGGACAGTTCACGAAGAAGTCGGCCCGGGCCACGGGCTCCGGGGTGAAGAAGGAGTTCCGCAGCCGCCCCTGATGGTAGAGGGGGATCTCCACCTGGGTCTCTTCGTCGAAGTGGTAGAGCTTGATGTCGCCCACCCGACGGGCCATCTCGTAATACCCGGCGTGGCGAAACGCAAACCGGGTCGGAACAGTGATCCCCGACCGCTCGCCGACGGCGAGCTCCTCCAGGGAGTTCCCGGCCTTGCGGAGGGCCCGCAGCACCCCCTCGACGAACTCGGGGCGAGTAAAGGAGTGGGGGAAGAGCTCCCCGGAGGCCACCACGTTGGGCTTGACCAGGGTCCGCCCGTGGGGCTGGAGGTTCATCAACTGCAAACCCTCGCTGGCGATCCTCTCGATCCGCTCCGGATCGTAGTCGGTGCATCGCTTGAGAATCACTGTGGGCTCTGTGGTCGCCATGATCAGCCTTGGGGTACGAAAACCGTTGGCCCTCAGTGTAACCACGTTACCCTTCGGAGGCCAGAACCGAGACCGGCCCGAACCCATTTGACGAATGTCCTACCCATACCTACACTGTGGGACAGCTGGCAATCAAACCATCGGAAGATCACGAGCCTGACCAGGGAGCAGGTCGAGACCGATCTCTTTTCTCGGGAGAGAACACCGCTGAAAGACAAGTCATAATGGGGCGCGTGGGGGTTAATGTGCCCGGGGTTGGGGAAGATTCGTTACTGCCTCACCAACACCTCCTTGTAGACGCGGGCCTTCGTCCGTATGGCAAGGCGAGTCAAACTATCAAGCCAGGAGAACCAGTTCTCTTGGCCTTCCCGCCTGAAAGAAGTAATTTACTCCTACCAACTTCGCCAGACTTTGTGCGATCTGGGGTCTCACCGATACCAATCCACTCCAAGGCGAACTCTTCCTCAACCCCGGGCCCGTCAACCCCTCGGCCTGCGACTTGCGAACAGAATGGAGATGATGATGGGAAGATCTCTGATGGTGCTGATGGTCATCGCTCTCACCGTGAGCCTGATGGGATGCATCGAGCCCTCTCGGGAGGGATATCGGGACATCGCCGCCGATACGGTCTGCGATGAGATGGATCGGTGTGGACGACTGGGCTCTGGTGGAGAATACAGCTCCTACTCGGACTGCGTCGTCGAGGAGCGGTCCCGGTTCAACTCCATGTGGCCCGAGAGCCACTGCGGCGATGGCAAGATCAACGCCGATCGGTTTGACGACTGCATGCGCCGGGCCGAGCTCTGGGCCTGCAGCGGAACTCTCTTGGACTTCCTCGCCGCCGCCGATTCCTGCCATCGAAACCGAGTTTGCATCGACTGACGATGCGCATCGCAGTACACTACCTCGTCGACCACCACGAGCGAGGTAGAACCGATGACACAATGGCGATGGATTTCGGCGGTCTCGTTGACCGCGATGTGGCTACTTCTGGGTGGATGCACTTATTCAGGGAGCCTGGGCAACGTCCAATGCGACGGCCCCGAGGACTGTCCGGAAGGGTCATTGTGTGAGGGCGGTTACTGCGTGGGCGAGGGGGTGGTCGATCTCGACGCCGGCCCCGACGAGCCCGACGCCGACGAGCCCGACGCCGACGAGCCCGACGCCGACGACCGCGACGTCGACCCCAACAGCTGTGAGCCCGAGACCCCGGCCGAGCTCTGCGCCGAGGCAAACGCGGAGTGCGGGAACATCCTGTTGTATGACCGATGCGGCTCGGAGCGGGTGATCGAGTGCGACAACGTGGCCGAGCTGGGCTGCGCCTTCCCGCTGGCTTGCGACAATAACCGCTGTGAGTGCCTCGATCTCGAGGAGGAAAATGACCCCGTGGGCGTGATCTGCCAGGCCGCCGGCGCCCAGTGCGGGACCATTACGCCGGGAAGTGTATGTTCCGGGTGGTCCGACCGGGGCGACGTCTACTGTGGCGACTGCCCTGGCGACGAGGAGTGTGGCGAGCATATCCCGAACATCTGCGGGTGCCCCTGTGAGGTCGACGGCGTCTGCTACGCCGCCGGCCCCAACCCGAACAACCCCTGCCAGGTCTGTGACCCCGAGGTCTCCACCGAGAGCTTCACCAACGTCGTCGACGGCATGTCCTGCCCGGCCCCGGACTGCCAGACCGGTCGGTGCCAGGCGGGATCGTGCCAGATTACACCCACCTGCGAAGGCACCGAGGCCTCCTGCGGGTGCAACACCTGTGTGAACTGTGAAGAGTTGGAGACCGTCATCGTGACCAATGGTCCCTACGACTGCTGTGATGGCGATCAGCTCTGCCAGTGTGTCGATCGGGAGATCCGGTCGTATTTCTGCGACGGCGATGGGGGCTGCGATTTCACCGCCACCCCCGAGACCGGGGTGTTGGTGCCCGGGAGCTGCGACGCCTGCACCGGTCCCTCCTCGGAGGCGGGCGCCTCCTATGAGTGCTGTCAGGGGGGGCAGACCTGCACCTGCACGCCCACGGTGGCGCTGACCTACACCTGCTCCGGAGCGGCCTGCATCTCCGTGCCCGGAGAGACCACGATCGCCACGTCGGGCTGCGGTGAGTGCCCGGCCACCTGTGGCACCTCGACCTGCGTCGGAGATCTCGACGGAGGAACCTGCGGCGAAGTGGAACCGGCCTGCTCCGGGAACGATGACGACTGCGGGTGTGATAGCTGTGAGAACTGCGCCGATCTGAACATCAATGAGCTCGTGGGCGAGCACTACCAGTGCTTCATCACCAACGGTTCGCCCCAGTGCTGCATGTGCCGGGACCGGCAGATCACCACCTATGAATGTAACGCCCAGGGCACGGACTGTGTGGTTGCCACCGATGAGACCTTGCCTGACCAGATCGACGAAGAGTTCGATTGCCTGCCCATCAGCGATTCCGAGTGCACCGACTCGTGGGGTGACTGATCTCTCTGGGCAAGAACGACACGAAGCCTCCCCGATCCGGGGAGGCTTCGTGGTTTGAAGCGTAGTGCCTTCTCAGATGGCTTCCAAGAACTCGATCTCGATCTCTTTGCCCAGGGTGTCGAAGAGGAAGTTCTTGAACTCCTCACGAATCTGGACCTCGACCTGCCGGATCCGCTCCTTGGAGACGTCCCACTGGTCGCCGAGGGTGACCAGGGTCTTGGGATCTTCGGCGATCATCCGATCGAACCAGATGGACCGCTTGCGATCGGTGTCGATCTGGGCGCCGAAGGCGTCGATGGCTCCCCGGAGGCGATAGGCCAGGTCGGAGTCGGTGGCCAGCTCCTCGGGGGTGGCCGTGTCGCTCTCCATGCGCTCGCCGATGGTGGTGGCGTCGAACCCGGGGGCCTCGGCGTCGAGGCGAACCGGGGGGGCGTCGAGCTGGGCGGCGACCCGGACGACCTCTTTCTCATCGACGTCGAGGTACTCGGCGATCAGGGCCGGGGTGGGCTTGTCATGGCCCTGCTTGATCAGAGCCCGACGCGCTTTCTTGAGGTTGTAGAAGAGCTTTCGACCAGCCCGGGAGCTGCCGATCTTGACGGGGTGGACGTGGTTCATCAGGTAGTTCAAGATCATCGCCCGGATCCAGTACTGGGCGTAGGAGGTGAACTTGACCCCCCGGTAGGGATCGTACCTTTTGAGGGCCTCCGACAGTCCCACGTTGCCCTCCTGGATCAAGTCCAGGAGATTAGACCACCGACGGGAGTACTCGCGAGCCAGCTTGACCACCAGGCGGAGGTTGGTGAGGATCAGGAGCTTGCCGGCGTCGGCGTCGCCGTCATTGACGTACCGCTCGGCCAGGGCCTGCTGCTCCTCGGCAGGCAAGGGCTCGATGTAGTTCAGGCGCATCAGATAGGCGCTGGTGGCGTCCGTATCGGGGGAGATATTCAGGTTTCCCTCGGAAAACATGGGGAGGCTCATGTCGCCGGAGAGAGCGGCCAGGGAAGAATCGGAGAAGCTGTCCACGACAGGTTGGGTGGTCATATTCGGTGGTTCCTTGAGTCGAAAGAGTGTCCGTGAGTTGGAAGTCCTGCGTTGGCCTGCACGGTGTTATCGTCGGTCGTCAATCGTTCATGTCGGCTACCTCCGGGAGGTAGAGGGATTGGTGAAGAGAAGAAATCCAAACTCCGTTCACATTTTGAACAGGCAATCGCCCGTCCTGGGTGTTCACAACATAGGCAAAGCTGGGAGTTATTTCCGGAGAAGATCGAATTTCTTCTCCGAAACCACACCTGAACAGGAGTTGGATAGTCCCCATGTGCCCGTGATCGCGTTGGTTTTTGGTCTGAAAAAAAAGTGCTCACCCGTCGCCGGAGGGCAAGAAGTTTTTGCCCACTCCTACGACATCCGTAGACATCACGGACTTTTCCACGTCGGATCGCACCTGCAGACGGAGCCTACGACGAAGAACAGGCCCGGGAGACCCACAACTTTGAACAGATCGAGACCTGTTCAAAACCTCCCTGACACAGCTGGGGGAACTTGGGGAGAATCATAGGCGAGGTATTCATGGACGTAAAGTGGCCCCAAAAATCCTCGGCGATCCAGGCGATGATCGCCCTCTTCCTGGCCTTTGGACTGGCGATCGCCGCGATCGGCTGCGTCTCCGTGCAAGAGCGCCAGGCCCGCCAGATCAGAGACCAGACCTACCGGATCTCCCTGGTAGAGCGGGTCCAGAGCCACGTCTACGCCATGAAATGTGCATCTTTGTTACCGTTTGCCGCCGACCTCCTCTGGGAAGAGGGATTCGAGGTGGAGCTCACCGGCGATCCCATCGACTCGGCCATCACGGACTTTCGGGAGCGCGACGACACTCGCCGGGTCCGGTACGAGGTCCACACCCAGCCCGTCGACAGCCACCAATGCGCCGTTCAATTCGTCCGCCACGAGGAGCTCGGCACCCAGACCCATCGCCACCGCGACCCCAGCCGGGAGCTCACCCTCCTCGACCGGGTCGACGAAGACGCCGCCCGCCGGGCCCGGTTCGAGGCCCACCAGGAAGCCCAGCGGGCCTACGAAGAGGCTCGTCGCGATCCCGACGCCGAGCCGACCTCGTGGTGATCGGGGTGTCGGGGTGACCGAACGGGCGGCGCGGACGACCCCGGTGCTGGCGCACCACCCCCTCAAGAGGGGACAGCTCCCGGGGCGTTTTCGGCGTCGGGGTGGGCGACGGGGAGGTTCGGTGGCGGCGCGGGACGACCCCCGTCGTGGCGTCCGGGTTGGCGGCGGCATCGGTCGTTCCGGCCGGGTTGGCGGCGGCATCGGTCGTGGCGTCCGGGTTGGCGGCGGGTCATTTCCAGGCATAGTTCAGGGCTCCCACGGTCCACCCCCGGTTAAAACCGGGGGCTGGAGTGGGCAGGGCTCCGCTGGGGTCATGACCCCGCTCCGCCTGAGATGTTCTCCAAATAGTCGACCAATTGAAAACCAAACCGGTGCGGAGTTCGACGGTGCCGGAGTGGCTCCGGGCCTGGTTCGGAACGACTTCGTTCCCCGAGACATCTCAGGCGGAGCGGGGTCATGACCCCAGCGGAGCCCTGCCCACTCCAGCCCCCTGGCTTTAGCCGGGGGTAGACCGTGGGAGCCCTGAACTATGCCTGGAAATGACCCGCCGCCAACCCCGACGTTCCGGTGTCCTTCGTCGCCAACCCCGACGCCACGAACGATACCGCCGCCAACCCCGACGTTCCGGCCGGGTTGGCGGCGGCATCGGTCGTTCCGGCCGGGTTGGCGGCGGCATCGGTCGTTCCGGCCGGGTTGGCGGCGGCATCGGTCGTTCCGGCCGGGTTGGCGGCGGCATCGGT
>SKON01000188.1 GCA_007120035.1 Myxococcales bacterium | reverse complement strand
TCGACGATGGTGCTAAAGAAACCGACGGCCTCTTCACTGCTCGAGATTTCAATCCCCGAGATGCTAAGTTCATTGCCGTCAAGGATGGCGCTAAAGCCCGGTCCGATCGGCGTATGGGGCTCCTCAAGCTCAAGAGGACGAACCAGGACATAGTGCTGGCCCGCCTCGGCGTCGTTGAGGCGATAGAGATCGTCGATGGTACAGATGCCAAATGGCGAGCTCGAGCTCCCGTCACCAAAGTGAAAGTCCACGTCCGTGGAGTTGCATCTCATCTCAAAGGGAAGGCTCTCGACGTCCTCGAAGCCCGGTCCCCCCGCGGTCAGTCGGTAGCCGTCGTCAGGGGTGTAGATCAGAAGATCGGGAAACTCGACTCTCTGGACACCTTCAGTGGTCAAGACAGTCCCTGTCACCTCGATGCTCCCGTCGGCAAAGCTGTGTTGGTTGAGCGAGAGGGTCACCTCCTCTCCGACGAGATCCAGAGTCTGATCGACGACTCGCAGGCTTACGGAGAACTCGACCCCGACGGGGTTGTGAGTATCGATCTGCGGATCGAATTCAAGCTGCCATAGCTCCTCTTCTCTAACATCCTCCTCAACATCCTCCTCAACATCCTCCGCAACATCGGGATCTGACTCGGCATCTGGCTCGGCGTCTGGCTCGTCCTGGTTGACCCCGGAAGCGTCGGGCTCCTGGAACTCCAGATCGATGTCACCGAAGATCCCTGGACAGCCCAGGAGGAGGAGTGACGACACGAAGAGTGAGAGGTGGATGAGTTTCATGAGGTGGGCCACAGAGTGGTGTTGGTCAGCGACACCCAGCGGCGTCGGGTACTTCGATAGTGTGAGACGGGCTCAGGCCAATTGCGACCTCTGCTGTGACCTGTGGCCGCCTAGAGTAAGGAAGGGGTTCACTGGTTACAAGGCTCGGTCACCGACGACACCCCGCGTCACCACCACGGCCGCACCACAACGCGCCACCCCACGTGGTCGGTGACCTCGCGGAGGCGAGGCCTTGGCCCGCCGGAGCCCTCGGGCGCAGCCCGACTGTGCCAGCCACGGGGGCTCTGCCCCGTGGTGAGGTTCCGCACCGCCCACGCCGGCCGCGACCGCGTCGCCCACCACGACCGACCACACGCCGCCGCCCACGCCAGCCGCCCCTTGATGATGCTTCGGACAGCCGATCCGTGATAGAGTTCTCACGGGAGTTGACAGACCTGCGTTCACAACCGAGTCGCCTCTTACGGCCAATATCGAATGAGGAGCTGTGATGAAGAAATCGACCGCGTTAGCATCTATCTTCATCGGGCTCTCCGTGGGAGTGCTTGTAGCCCATGAGTTCGCTCATGCTGAAACGGACTGTTCTGCTCTTCGCTACGAATCGCTAACCCTCGACCTCGTGGAAGTGACGGTCGACGGTGTGACACAGAGCTCGGTGGAGGAGTATGAGGGGCGGGAGTTCTTGTTACACCGGGAAGTCGATAGGGGTCTTCGATTCTTGACCGTTCACGATCAGCAGGTGGATATTCTCGGCCTGTCCGAGTCCACGGGAGATCAGCCATGAAGTTCCTTCCTATCTCGGCCCTCCTACTCGTGATCCTTCTCCTCATCAGCTGCGGTCAACAAGCCTACCCGTGTCCGCGTGAACCCGCGCTCCGTCTGGGATGGAAGACCGGAACGGACTACTTCGAGAGGTACCATCAACTCCGAGACCAGAGGCTCGACCCCGCGCATCCATACCTTCATGAAGCGGTGGACCGACATCTCCGAGTGACCTCCGAATCTACTGTTGAGCTCGTGTACGAGCGCGACGGGCAGGTCGTGGTCGAGACCTACGTGGTTACAGGAACGGTCGTGCGAGCTGACGATCTTTAGGTCAGATCCCGAATCAACACCCTCTTCTCCCACGGCGTGCACTCCTCCTGGTTGATCTTCTCCCGGCCCTCGACGATCGCCGAGTAAATCGCTAACGTCGCCAGGAGCTCAGCCCCCGGATCCGCGGGATTCTGCAGCGCGGGCCCCACCGCCAGATGATCCTCGGCGACCTCCAGGAGATACCCCTGGCTCCTCAGGCTGAGGCGGGCCGCCGCTCCTTCCAGGGTCGGCCGCTCCGCCACCTGGATCTCTGTGAGGATCACCGTCAGCTCCGGGCTCCCCAGCTCAAAGAGCCTTCTCAAAAGAGGCTGCTCCGGAGGCTCGGAGTGCTCCAGAGACTCCGAGGGCGCCAGCGGCTCCGGCGAACCCTCGGGCCGGGCCGGCTCCCCATCCCAGCCAAAGGCTCTCTGGACCGCCTCCCGCGACGCCGTGGAGTCCCCCTGGACGAAGAAGTTTCGGGCGACCAACAGGTCGTACGCATGTCTCCGGGCCTCGTCCACGGCCGGATTGTTATCCACGTCCGCCGCGGTGAGCCCTGGCGAGCCGATCTCCACGAAGAGGGGTGGGCTCGTTCGGTCGATCTCGACCCGGGCCACCTCCTCGTTACCCCGGCGGTAGTAGATCCCTCGATTCCTGCCGGGGACGACCCCGATCCCTACGGCCCACTTTCGCCGAGGCCCAAAGTGGCGCAGGTGAAACTGGTCTACTTTCAGTGACCCTCGTTGGAACGGTTTGGTCGGCACGACGGAAGACCGGTCGACGGAAGACCGCTCCTCCTCGACCTGGGTGAGATGGCTCGCAAAGAGGGAGAGAAACTCCTCGACATACTCCCGGAGTTGCCGGGTCTCAGAGTTCCCCAGCAAGAGCACGGGCCGGCGCTTGGGGGCCTCGGGGTTCCTCAACCGGTCCGTGCTGAACCACAGCGAGCCCATGTGGCAGGCGTCGTTGATCGAGATCGCCTCCCAGTCGCCGGCTCGCCCGTCGGCCCGCTCAAAGACCTTCAGGTCCGCCAAGGCCTTCAGTGCCTCCACAGTGGCCTCGTCGAACTCCTCCTGATGTGGCATCAGGGACGCCATCAGATCGAGGAAATATCGACTCAGATCGTTTCGAACCAGCCCCGTCTCGTTCTGTTGCATCAGCAGCCGGCGCCTCGTCGAGAGCTCCTCGCCGGGTTCTTCCCTGTGGGTCCACTCCATCCAGGGGCGGACATACTCCACAAACCCCAAGAGCCCATGACGCAGGATCCGCCGGTGGAGCGCCTCCCAGGCCTGATCCTCCACGAAGGCGCTCTGGGTCAGGTTCACCGTGAGCCTCGGAGAGTCCACCATCGCCCACACCCCCAGGCCATCGGGTCGCGGATCCGTGGTGCGGGAGAGCACCACGCCGTGGTGGAGCACGGTGATGTCCCGGACCTCTTCGGACAAGACGGAGACCACCCCAGTCTCGTCCTCGTACCGAAACGGCACGGTCTCCACCGCCCGCCGCGGCGGGAAGATCCCGATGCTGATCGACTCCCCCTGCACGACGACGCTCTGGGAGGAGAACCGACACTTCTCCCGCAGCAGCTCCTCCTCTCGGAACTCCTCCCCGTAAAAATATCGACTGAACCGGAGAAGCCGCTGGGGGCGGATGGTCTTGCGCATTCGTATCCGGGTGGTGATCCGGCTGGCCGCCGCTTCGCTCAATGGCTCCGGGACGATCTCCTCGACCTCATCGCCCCTCAGCGAGATCCCGTGAGGGGACTCGCCATGACGATGGACCTCCAGCGTCAGCTCCCGCAGCCCCAGGCGACGGGCCGCTGTGATCCCGATCGCCAGATGCCGCAGCGCCCGCTCCTCCCGGGTCTCGTGGCTCGTGAAGGGCGCTGAGTAGATGTCCAGAAGCGGCCCCGGGCTCACCGCCACGCCGTCGAAGGTCACCTCCACATGGGTGACGCCCAGATCGAAGGTGATCCGGTCGGCCCCCAGGATCGCCGAGGCTTTCACGAACTCCAGAGCGTAGTGGTAGGGCGTGGGGAGCTGAAACTCTTGAAGCTTCTGGATGG
This sequence comes from Myxococcales bacterium, assembly GCA_007120035.1. Taxonomy (GTDB): domain Bacteria; phylum Myxococcota_A; class Bradymonadia; order Bradymonadales; family Bradymonadaceae; genus SKON01. The sequence goes on along the minus strand of SKON01000188.1, from coordinate 105 downwards.
CCTGGTCTTTATCCAGGAGAAAACCCCCGCGACCCACCAGAGTTCCCCTGCGAAGCTGATCCACCATGGTCTCACTCACGCTTTTTCATTGCAGCCCATCGGATC
>SKON01000140.1 GCA_007120035.1 Myxococcales bacterium | reverse complement strand
TGTTTCAGGCCCGACTCGCCCAGCCTCGTGGCCTTGGCCCGAGGAGAGGTGGCAGATTCGCCTCCTGGGGTCGCTGGTGGACGAACCGCCGAGGTGGGCCGGTTTGTGTAACGGAGATAGAGGGCGGCGCGGAACCTCCCCTCGGGCCAAGGCCACGAGGCTTCGCGAGTCGGGCTACGCCCGAGGGTCCTCGCGGGCCAAGGCCCGCTGCGGGCTGCGGGCCAACCGATCAGCGTGGATCATACACCCCATCCGGTGTTGCATTTTCCCCCCACTTCTGCTTTACTTTCGCCTCCTGACCCACTGGAAAAATTTTTGAGAGCGAAGAATGAACCTCACCTGGACGAAGTGGCCTACCCTCCTACTCCTCTCGGGACTTCTGATCGCCTGCGGCACGGAAGCCCCCATCGAGAACGACGATCCCGGTGAGATTCCCGCCGAAGACCGCATGCCGCCCCTGGAGAACCTGGACGCCCTCACCGACGGCGCCCCCTCCAACGACGACCTGCCAGCCCAGGCCAAGGCCGACGAGATCTTCCCGGCCTCCTTCGACCTCCTGGCCACCCAGTCTCCGGTCCGCAGCCAGGGATCCCGCGGCGTCTGCTCCATGTTCTCCACCGTCGCCCTCATGGAGCACCTCTACATCAAAGAGGGCACCATCCCGGAGCCCAACTTCTCCGAGCAATTCCTCCAGTGGTCCACCAAGATCGAGGTCGGCCGCTTCCAGAACACCGACGGCTCCAACGCCCAGGTCAACCTCCAGGCCATCAGCCAGCACGGCATCGTCCTCGAGGAAGACTGGCCCTACGAAACACAGGCCTGGAACACCTCCGACCACGAGGACTGCGAGGGCGATGACCGCCCCGTCTTCTGCTACACCAACGGCGATCCCCCCGAGGAGGCCCTGGCCGCCGACCGGTACCGCCTCCCCAACAGCCAGTGGGTCTCTACCCGTACCAACGATCTCAAAGCCTACATGTACAACAACGAGCGGGCCATCGTCGTCGGCGGCGCCTTCTACTACCAGTCCTGGAACCACGGCGTCTCCACCCTCCCCACCAACTCCGAGTACTGGCGCAACGGCTGGGTCCTCTTCCCCAACGAAGACGACCGCCGGGAGAGCGAGGCCAACCGCGCCGGTCACTCCATCCTCCTCGTCGGCTGGGACGACAACCTGGAAGTCCCCCGCCTCGACGGCGAAGGCAACCAGATCCTCGACGACGACGGCGAACCCGTGGTGGAGCGTGGATTCTTCCTCTTTAAGAACAGCTGGGGCACCGGCAGCTTCGGCCGAGACAGCGTCGAAGACGGCTACGGCTGGATCTCCTATGAGTACGTCCGACAGTTCAAGTCCGCTCGGGCCACCAGCAAGCCCCTGGAGCATCACTTCCCCCAGCCCGAAGAGCTCACCTGTGAGGACGACGAGCTGATCTGCGACGACGCCTGCGTCGCCAACGACGAAGCCAACTGCGGCGCCTGCGGCGTCACCTGCGGCGACTTCGAGATCTGCGACGGCACCTCCTGCGTGGACGCCCCCTGCGATCCCGACAACGTGGACTGCATGAACGTGGACTGCCTCTCCCTCTCCGTCTGCGAGGGCGACGAGGACTGGTTCTCCTACGACGACGTCCACACCATCCCGGACAACGATCCTACGGGCCTGACCACCTCCATCGACGTCGACGCCGGCGGTCTGGTGCAGTCCGTCGCTGTGGATGTCCTCATCGAGCACACTTACAACGGCGACATCCGCATCGAGCTGACCTCCCCGTCGGGCACCACCGCCCTCCTCCGTGAGGACGACGGCACCCCCGGCCAGGACATCCTCGAGTCCTACGAGACCGACGCCTTCTTCGGAGAGCCCTCGGAAGGCACCTGGGAGCTGAAGATCACCGACACCGCCGCCCTCGACGAGGGCACCCTGGTCGGCTGGTACCTCCAGATCCTGCGATGACCGTCGAGATCACCTCCCGGGTCGTCCCCCTCAAGTGGTGCGGCGACCGTGAGACCGGCCACCTGCAGATGCTCGACCAGCGTCTGCTCCCCGGCCGGGAGGTGTGGCTCGACATGACCTCTGATCGCGACGTGCGCCGCGGCATCGCCGACATGGTGATCCGCGGCGCCCCCGCGATCGGCATCGCCGCGGCCTACGGCTTCGCCCTCGGCCTGCGAGCCTTCGCTTACGACCCCATGGTCAGCCTCACCTCCGAGCTCGACCGCCTCGACGAACAGCTCGGCTCCGCGCGCCCCACCGCCGTGAACCTCCGGTGGGCCCTGTATCGATGTCGCTCCCGCGTCGAAGCCCTGGAAGCTCAGCGCGCCCACCTCGACGAGATCGTCGACGCCCTCTTCGATGAAGCCGAGGCCATCTGGCGAGAGGATCGCGACAACAACCTGGCCCTCGCCAGGCACGGCCTCTCGCTCTTCGAACAACCCTCCCGCATCCTCACCCACTGCAACACCGGCGGGCTCGCCACCGGCGGCATCGGCACCGCCCTCGGCGTGATCCGGGCCCTCGACGCCGCCAGCCTCCTCCAACACGTCTGGGTCGACGAGACCCGCCCCTACCTCCAGGGAGCTCGCCTCACCGCCTGGGAGTGCGCCGAGGACGGCCTCGACGCCACGGTGATCACCGACTCCATGGCCGCCCACTACATGGCCCAGGGCCTCGTCGACGCCGTGATCGTCGGCACCGACCGGGTCGCCCGAAACGGCGACGTGGCAAACAAGATCGGCACCTACGCCCTGGCTGTTCTCGCAGACCACCACGAGATCCCCTTCTACGTCGCCTCCCCGATCTCCACCCTCGACCCACACACACCCTCGGGCGCCCAGATCCCCATCGAAGAACGGGATCCCTCCGAGGTCACCCCCGACTTTCCCGCCGCCCACCCGGCCTTCGACGTCACCCCCGCCGGGCTGGTCTCAGCCATCATCACCGAGCGCGGCGTCCACCGCCCGCCACTGGCAGAGTCCCTCCCCTTCCCCGGCTAATCCCCAACCAGCAAATCCCTGCCGTCAGAACCTCGCCGTCAGAACCTCGCCGTCAGAACCGCCGCGTGAACCCCAGCCCGGGCTCCACCACCGCCGTTCCACCCCCCACGCCGCCCACGGCGTAGCCCACCCTCAACATCACCCACAGCCGGTTGGTCCGCCCAAAGGGTAGCCCAATCCCGGGGATCACCAGAAACCTCGACACATGGTCGTAGGGCCCCACCAACGCCTGGGAACGCACGATCTCCGACCCCAGCAAGAACCCGATCCGATCCAGGCTCCAGATATTGTCCAACCCCAGGGTCCCCACCGCCAGAATCCCAAAGTCATCGCGGTACACCCCGGTGGGCGCGATCTGCGCTCGCGACCGCAACATATACCGCCCCGACTCGCTCTCGAAGATCCGGTAGGCCAACCCGAAAGGCAGCGCCACATACCCCGGCCGCCACGCCACGGAGAATCCCACCCAACTCTCAAAGGGCCCCAGAGGACGGGTATAATACACAGCCTGACTCGTCAGCCCGATGCTCAGCACCACCCCCTCTTCTTTCATCGGCAGCTCGCTTGCCACCGCCTCCGCCTCGAGCGTCCAAAACACCACCGCCGCAGCCCAGAAGGCCCAGCACACACAACAGCCGATCCACACAATCCGTCTCATGGTTCCACTACCCCTTCGGGCCACGCCGCTGAAGAGCTCATATCCAAGGAATCATCGTGCCGGGACGCCAGCACCCGATCCAAAAGCGCCAGGACCCGTCCCCGAGACACCTCCCGGCTCACCTCCGCCGGCCAATCCGATTCCTGTTGAGACGCCGTCGGCCCATCGATCATTTGAAAATGATTCATCCCCTCCACCACCGCCAGGGGTACCTCCCCGGCGAAGAGCCCCAGCTCCTCTGCGATCTCCTCCACCGTGATTCGCCCATCGACCTCGCCAGCCACGGCGAAGACCTCCCCGGGCTCAAACGCCGCCTCCTCCAACCGATCGGCGTCCGAAGGGTCCGGAATGGACTGCAAGAGCACCAGCAGAGAGAACCGCTCCCGCCGGTCCAACCAGGTCTTCGTCGCAATCACCCCTCCCAGGCTGTGCCCCATCACCACCGCCGGCGACTCATCCACCAACCCCTCCAGGAAATCTCCCGACCGCCCCGACGCCCGATCCATGGCCTCCACCACGTCGGCCCCGTTTCCAATGGAGAAGATCGCCAGATCGAAGAGGTGCTCCGGCATCACCACCAGATACCCCTGGCTCGCCAGGTGCTCCCCGATCCACCCGTACTGCTCTGGCTTCACCAACCCCCCTTGCACGAAGAGCACCACCGGGTGAGGCCCCGGCGCCGCCTCCCCTAACACCTCCGTCGGGATGTACAGCCGCGCGTCCACCGCGTCGTCGGCCCGCACCCGAAAGGTCCGCTCCAAGAGCATCACCCCAAACGCGTCCTCCGAGGGCGCCACCAGATCCACGGGCTCCGACCCGCCGCAGGCCCCACCTAGGCCGACCACCATCACCGCCAGCACTCCACATAGCCAACGTCTCATTTCCGCTCCCAACCCTTCACATCGCCCGCGGCCCCATGCTCAGCACCTGCAGAGCCCGCACCAAATCGGTCTTCGTCACGATCCCCACCACCGCCCCCGACTCGTCGGTCACCAACAACCGGTGATTCTCGTCACGGATCATCTTATCGAAGAGATCGTTGGCCCCCACGGTCACCGCGATCGAAGGCGGCGCCTCGCTCATCACCTCCGCCACCACTCGCCCCGGCGGTGCCTCTCGCAGGTGCTCCAGCCGCACCTCACCCACGAAATCCCCACCCCCCGTCCGCACCGGAAACGCCAGCCGTGCCTCGGACATCATCCGTTTGCGGACCTCGTCCACGGTCACCTCGGGATCCACGGAGATCACCGGCCGACTCATCAAGGAGTCCACCGAGAACCGCGACAGGGTCTCCGTAAAGAGGGCGTACTGGGTCTCCGCCGTGACCGCCATGTACACGAAGAAGGCGATCAGGATCAGGAAGATGTTAAAGCTCAACAACCCGAAGATCCCCAGCGCCACCGCCAGAAACCGGCTGATCCCCGCCGACATCCGGGTCGCCTGCAGGTGACTCATCCGCAACGCCAACAGCGACCGCAGCACCCGCCCCCCATCCAGGGGCAACGCCGGGATCATGTTGAACACCGCCAAAAGCACGTTCATGTACATCGTGTACAACAACACGAAATACAGCCCCCCCTGCTCCACAGGTACAAAGGAGAGCCCCAGCCACGCTACAAACCCCACCAGGAAGCTCGTGATCGGCCCCGCGATCGCCACCACCGCCTCGGCCCCCCGCTGCTTGGGCATCTCCTTAAAGTGGGCCATCCCCCCCAACAACCACAGCGTGATCCGCTCCGTCTCCACCCCGTAGAACCGGGCCGTCACCGCGTGACCCAGCTCATGGATCAACACGCTCACGAAGAGCGCCACCGCCGCCGCCAACCCCAACAGATAGGGCGTCCACCCCGTGATCAGGGGCTCCGCGTCGATCGGGAGCTCCAGGATCTCCAAAAAGGGTTCGATCTGATTGCCGATCAACCACGCCAATATCGGCAGGATCACCAGGAAGGTGATATCCAGGTAGACCGGGATTCCGAGCAATCGAAAGGGCAATCGAAGTGCATTCTTAAACATGGTCTCCACCTCATCGGGTGGCCTGAGGATGCACACCTCAGCGTTTCAGGCAACCCTCCCACCTGCTTGACTCCCGATCCCAAGTGCCTAGGTTCGGCCTGGTTCGGGGAGGGCGGTCTCCTCCCCTCTCAAACTTTCTTACGTCTCTTCTACAGCTCGCTCTTCCCTCCTGGCCGGGGGTCCATCCCCCTGCGTCTGCGGGCTGCCGATGGGACGGCTCTGGAGTATTGCCATGCGTATCGAGAAGTTTACCATCAAAAGCCGCGAAGCCCTGGCCACCGCTCAGGAGTTGGCCGCCGACGCCGGACACCCCGAGGTCCGGGCCGTCCACCTCCTGCAGGCTCTCCTGCAGCAGGAAGAGGGCATCGTCCTCCCCATCATCAACAAGCTGGGCATCGGCACCCAACGCCTCTTGAGCTCCGTCGCCGAGGGCCTCTCCAAGATGCCCCGCGTCGAAGGCGTCGACGCCTCGGTCTCCCAGGGCCTCGCCGACGTCCTCCGGGTCGCTCAGAAAGAAGCGGATCGCCTCCAGGACGAGTACGTCTCCACCGAGCACCTCCTCCTGGCCCTCTCGGCCTCCAAGACCGCCGCCGGAGAGGTCTTGCGCAACCACGGCGTCACCCCCAAGAGCGTCGAGCAGGCCATGGGCGACGTCCGAGGATCCCAGCGCGTCACCGACGTCAACCCCGAACAGAAGTACCAGGCCCTCGACAAGTACACCCGGGATCTCACCGCCGCCGCTCGCAAAGGCAAGCTCGACCCCGTCATCGGCCGCGACGAGGAGATCCGCCGGGCCCTCCAGGTCTTGAGCCGCCGTACCAAGAACAACCCCGTCCTCATCGGCGAACCCGGCGTCGGCAAGACCGCCATCGCCGAGGGCATCGCCCAGCGCATCGCCTCCGGCGACGTCCCCGAGAGCCTCAAGGACAAACAGGTCGTCTCTCTCGATCTGGGCTCCCTGATCGCCGGCTCCAAGTTCCGCGGTGAGTTCGAGGACCGCCTCAAGGCCGTCCTCAAGGAGATCGACGACGCCGAGGGCCGCATCGTCCTCTTCATCGACGAGCTTCACACCCTCGTCGGCGCCGGCGCCTCCGAGGGCGCCATGGACGCCTCCAACATGCTCAAGCCCGCCCTGGCCCGCGGCGAGCTCCGGTGCATCGGCGCCACCACCATCAACGAGTTTCGCAAGCATATCGAGAAAGATCCCGCCCTGGAGCGCCGCTTCCAGCCCATCCAGGTCCACGAACCCACCGTCGAGGACACGGTCACCATCCTCCGGGGCCTCAAGGAGCGCTACGAGGTCCACCACGGCATCCGCATCTCCGACGCTGCCCTCGTCGCCGCCGCTCACTTGAGCAACCGCTATGTCGCCGACCGGTTCCTCCCCGACAAAGCCATCGACCTCATCGATGAGGCCGCCGCCGGCGTCAAGATGGAGCTCGAGAGCCTCCCCCAGGAGATCGACCGCGTCGAGCGCCGGATCACCTCCCTGGAGATCGAGCGCCAGGCCCTCAAAAAAGAGAGCGACGACGCCAGCATTCAACGCCTCCAGGACGTGGAAGAGGAGATCGCCGAGCTCCGCGAAGAGGCCAGCGGTATGAAGGCCAGCTGGCTCCGGGAAAAGGAGGTCATCCAGAAGCTCCGCGACACCAAGCAGAGCATCGAAGATCTCCGCCTGGAATACGAACAGGCCGAGCGGGCCGGCAGCCTCGACCGGGCCGCCGAGATCCGATTCGGCATCCTCCCCGAGGCCGAGCGCAACCTCGAGCGGATCCAGGAAGAACTCTCTCAGCTCCAACAGTCCGGCAGCTTCCTCCGCGAGGAGGTCAACGACGAGGACATCGCCGGCATCATCAGCCGGTGGACCGGCATCCCCGTCCAGCGGATGCTCGAGAGCGAGCAGCGCAAGCTCCTCCAGATGGAGGACCGCCTCCACCAGCGGGTCATCGGCCAGGAACAGGCCGTCGGCGCCGTCAGCGACGCCGTCCGACGGGCCCGCAGCGGCCTCCAGGATCCCCAGCGCCCCATCGGCTCCTTCATCTTCCTCGGCCCCACGGGCGTCGGCAAGACCGAGCTCGCCCGGGCCCTGGCCTCCTTCCTCTTCGACGACGAACAGAACATGGTCCGCCTCGACATGTCGGAGTTCATGGAGCGCCACGCCGTCGCTCGCCTCATCGGCGCTCCTCCCGGATACGTCGGCTACGACGAAGGCGGCTACCTCACCGAGCACGTCCGCCGTCGCCCCTACACGGTGGTCCTCTTCGACGAGATCGAGAAGGCCCACACCGACGTCTTCAACATCCTCCTCCAGATCCTCGACGACGGCCGCCTCACCGACGGCAAGGGCCGCACCGTGGACTTCACCAACACGGTCGTCATCATGACCTCCAACGTCGGCAGCCAGTACATTCAGGAGTACGGCCAGTCCGACCCCGACAAGGCCGACGAGCTCGTGCAGGAAGAGCTCCGCATGACCTTCAAGCCCGAGTTCCTCAACCGCGTCGATGACATCATCCTCTTCCAGTCCCTGACCCGCAACGAGATGGACTCCATCGTCGAGATCCAGCTCCGTCGCCTCTACGGACTCCTCGAAGATCGAGGCTTCTCCATCGAGTTCACCGACGACGCCAAGACCTTCCTCGCCGACCGCGGCTACGATCCCGTCTACGGCGCTCGCCCCCTGAAGCGGGTGATCCAGAAGGAGGTCCAGAACGAGCTGGCCCGCGCCCTCCTGGGCGGAAGCTTCGCTCCGGGAGACACCATCCACGCCACGGTCCGTGACGATGGCGAGGGCCTCCAATTCCACTAGAGGATCCTCGCGGCGGCCGGGAATGTCCCCGGCCGCCGCCAGCGTTCCACTTGATGTACCTGCATTCATGACTGGAGACCGCCCATGGCCGATCAGAACCCACCTCCCGAGAACTCTCCTAACTCTCAGGACTCTGACGACTGGCGAGAGCGCCAGGAGCGCCGCCGCCAGCGCCTCCGCTCCAGCTTCGAGGAATCCCGCCGCTCCCGGTTTCGCCACGAGCCTCCCCCCAACCTCGACGATCCCGAGCCCCGACCCTGGTGGAAGATCGATGCCGACTCCATCTTCGAGAACCCCCTCGGCCTCTTCCTCCTGATCCTCTTCATCGCCGTGCTCCTCTACCTGGTGTGGCCGATCCTCCCCTGAATTTCCCCTACCGCTCCCGCCTATGATAGCCTCAGAGATCGACGACGAGATCTCTGACGCGGAGCATCACCATGTGGGTATGGATTCTCGGCGCCATCCTCCTGGCGCTGGTCTTGATCACCATCTACGACCTGACGCAGAAAAAGCACGCCATCCTGCGTAACTACCCCCTGATCGGACACCTCCGGTACATCCTGGAGTCCTTCGGCCCCGAGCTCCGCCAGTACATCGTCACCGGAAACAGCGAGGAGCGCCCCTTCTCCCGCGATCAACGCCGGTGGGTCTACTCCTCCGCCAAGGAGCAGAACAACTACTTCGGGTTCGGCACCGACAACGATCTGGAGATAGCCCCCAACACCCTGGTCATCAAACCCGCCATCTTCCCCTATCCCGAACCCCAGAAGGGCGATGACGACTACGACCCCCTCCACCCCGTAGCCTGCTCCAAGATCCTCGGTGAAGCCCGCGGTCGCCGCCACGCCTTCCGCCCCGAGTCGGTCTTCTTCATCTCCGCTATGAGCTTCGGCTCCTTGAGCGCCGCCGCCGTAGAAGCCATGAACCGCGGCGTCGCCATCGCCGGCGGCCTTCATAATACCGGGGAGGGCGGCATCGCTCCCCACCACGACCACGGCGGCGATCTGATCTGGCAGCTCGGCACGGGCTACTTCGGCGCCCGCGACGAGGACGGCCACTTCTCCATGGACGAGCTCCTCGAGAGGGTCAACGCCTACCCGGTCCGGGCCATCGAGATCAAACTCAGCCAGGGGGCAAAACCCGGCCGCGGCGGCGTCCTCCCCGCCGAGAAGATCTCCGCCGAGATCGCCGCCATCCGCGGCATCCCCATGGGCAAAGATTGCATCAGCCCCTCGGGCCACTCCGCCTTCCACGACGTCGACTCCATGCTCGACTTCGTCGAGTCCATCGCCGACGCCACGGGCCTCCCCGTCGGCATCAAGTCCGCCATCGGCGAATCCGCCTTCTGGGAAGAGCTCGCCGCCGAGATGGCCAAAGGCGACCGAGGCGTCGACTTCATCAACATCGACGGCGGCGAGGGCGGCACCGGCGCCGCTCCCCTGGTATTTACTGACCACGTCGCCCTCCCCTTCAAGCTCGGCTTCTCACGAGTCTATCACATCTTCGCCCGCTACGATCTCACCGACGACATCGTCTTCATGGGCGCCGGCCGCCTCGGCTTCCCCGAGTCTTCCCTCCTGGCCTTCGCCATGGGTGCCGACATGGTCGGCGTCGCCCGGGAGGCCATGCTCGCCATCGGTTGCATCCAGGCCCAGCGCTGCCACACCGGACATTGCCCCGCCGGCGTCGCCACCCAGAACAAGTGGCTAATGCGCGGCCTCGACCCCACCAGCAAAGCCGCTCGACTCGCCAACTATCTCGTCACCCTCCGCAAAGAGGTGATGTGGCTGACCCGGGCCGTCGGCGTGGCCCATCCCGCCGAGGTTCACCTGGAGCACTTCGAGATCCTCGACGAGTGCTTCGGCTCCCGCTCTCCTCGCCAGATCTTCGGATACCCCGAGAAGCACATCGAGATCCCTTCCTGGCGTCAGCCCGGTGTCCCCGCCCATATGACCCGAAAGGACCATAAAGAGCGCCTCGACGCCGAACGCTCCGAACCCGTCGCCGAACCGGCTGAGTGATTCCCTGCGTGACCTCTTCCTTGCCCTCCCTACCCTCGACCCTAGGTTCCTTCCGTTGTGTTCCCTTCGTTCCCGGGGTCTTCCATGCGGTTCACACTCTCTCTTCTGGTCCTCCTTTTCACCCTGACCTCTCCCGCTGTCGCCATGGCCTCTCCCCCGGACCTCTCCGGTACCTGGGCCATGAAGATGGTCACCACCTCCAACTACCGCCTGGCCGTGGTCGCTCAATTCACCTCCGTATCGACCTCCATCATTCAGGTGAACATCACCCAGGACGGCCACGACCTGACTCTTCACACACAGTTCTGCTCCATCGACATGTCCAACACCGCCCCGGGTATCCAGCCCCACCTCTCCTCAGGGTTTCTGGAAAGCATGACCCCCAATCAACGCCCGGGACGGCTCCGCCGCAAGCAGAACTCCTGGCGCCTCCATATCCCCAAGATGTGGGACATCCACGGCATGCGGATGGACGACCCCGACAACGACCCCATGCCCGAAGACGCCGACGACCCTCGGGTCTTCGATCAGGACGGCAATGGTCACCCCGGGTTTACCCTCCATCTCGAAGGACGCCTCGGGGGTGACATGCACCTCGCCCAGCGCATCTGGGATCAATTCGACGGCGAACTCCTCTCCGACGACGAGATCCGTGGCCAGGTTCGCTGGGACTCCGATCAATCGGTCCTCGACGCCACCAGCCGCCGTCTCCGCTCCAACCCCACCAACGAACCGAACCTCGACGAGAGCTCTTTTCAGATGGTACGTGTATATGATGGCCTGTCCTGTGCAGACCTGATGTCCCAGGCCGATCGTCTTTTCCTCGAGTGAACCTACCGTCTCATGCGCCGTCTCCCCATCCTCTTCCCCATCCTGTTCTTCCTCGGAATCTTCCCCCTGCAAGCACAGGCCGCCGAGCCCGACCCACCGGATCTCACCGGCAAATGGCTCAAGGAGTGGACCCTCACCTCCACCTACCGCATCGCCCGCATCGCCCGTTTCACCACCACCGCCACCACCTACCTCCTTGTCGACATCGACCAGGACGGCGCTCGCCTCACCATGGAGACCGAGGTCTGCGCCCTGGTCATGACCAACTCCGCCCCTGGCTTTCAACCCATCGTCCCCGATGCCTTCATCGAGAGCCTCCCCCAGGCTGACCGCCGGGCTACACTCACCCGCAACGGCACCTCCTGGCAGATCACCTCGCCAGCTGTCTGGAACATCCAGGGCGTCACCCTCGACGACCCCGGCCGCGACCCCATGCCCGACGACCCCAACGACCCCCGGGTCGTCGACCAGGAATCCGACGGCCACCCGGGCTTCACCATCGAGATCGAAGGCCCCTTCGGCGGCTCCCTCTTCCTCGCCCGCCGCAGCTGGGACAGCTTCACCGGCCGCATCTACCCCGACAGCATCCGCGGCTCCGTCCAATGGGGCGCCGACGAAGTCGTCCTCGACGCCACCCGCCGCATCCTCCGCAACAGCCCCGAGACCACCCCCGACCCCGACCGCAGTTCCTTCCTCATGATCCCCATCGCCCCCCACACCACCTGCCAACACCTCCCCGACGACCCCTCCCGGCTCTTCCCCTGACCCCGGGGCCACCCCCAAGAAGCCCCCCTTCTTGATCCACAACCCCTTGTCACAAAAGAACTTTTCGCCCCCATGCCCCGGGAGTCACCCCTCATTTCTGGGCGCTCAAATCCGCACAAACCCGTCCAGAAATTCCCGTCTATTTCGGGGGTCTTCACAGACGAATTCGTAGCCTTCCTCGGCCTCCTTGATCCCCAGGAGGATCTTCGACGGCATGTAGATCGGTCGGCGAAACCGGACCTCCAGGGTGAGCCCCGAGGGCTCCACCAGATCTGCCAGGGGGGCCCAGCACCGCGCCAGGGTCCACATGCCGTGGATGATCGGCTGCTTGAACCCGAAGGGCTTGGCCGTCAACGCGTGAAGGTGGATCGGGTTGTAGTCACCGCAGACCGCGGCGTATCGGCGTCCCAGATCGCCGGGGACCTCGATCAGGGCCGACACCACCCGGCGAGGCTCGCCGGGCCCCTTCGGAGGTCGCGGCTCCCGCGGGGGTTTCGGCTCCAGCTCGGACGCCTTCGCCCGACAGAGGGCCCAGAGCTCGCTCTCCCAGCAGAGCTGCCCGTCGGACCGCACCTGCGTGATCAGGCTAAACCGTCGTCCCCGGTAGGGGTCCCATGTCCACTCCCCCACGGTGCACATCATATCCAGAGTGGCGCCCACCTCCAGCGCACGCCGCTGCTCCACCCGATTCTGCAAATGCACAAGCCCCACCACGGGCAGCGGAAACCGGCTGTCCGCCAGAATCGCCCCGTGGAGCGGCGTCGCGAGCACCTGGGGATAGGGCGCCGGCAACACCGGGCTCTGCCCGATCCCACAGACCTCCCGATACCGCTGCACCTCCCAGGGATCCACCACCACCCCCTGGGCCGCCGCGATCAGCTCCGGCCGCTCCTGCGCCTCCACCGGAGAGGCCCGCCGCTGGAGCGCCGCCCGGACCGTCAACGGCGCCAACGATGGCAGCGTTCCCTCGTAGGTCATCGCCACATCGGCGGACTCCTTCGTCACAACGACCACACCGCCTCCTGTCGCCACGCCGCCGGCCAGGGCTCGCCACGGTTCCCCGGGATCTCCCGCCCATCGTCGGAGACCACAAAGTTCCCGCGGTCGCCAAACGCCCTCTCCCGGTTCTTATGGCTCTCCCGGCTCCGCATCGGCACCCGCCGCCCGTCCACCATTACCTCTACCACCTCATGTGGCCCGGGCCGCAGATCCACGAGCTTCCCCTTGCGCTTCTCGTTCATCAGCTGCTCTTCGTTACCGATCGGATCGGCCACGGTCTTCGCCTTCAACGTCCACACCAGAAGCGACGTCGGATCCCGGTCCGGATAAGCCTCCATCAGCAGGTCCCGCTGGCCATAGAAGGTCTTTCCCAGGTCATTCTGGTTGATCGGCCCCGCCATCAGGCACAGCCCCGCCAACAAGTCGCACCCCTCGGGCACTTCGGTCACTCCCATGATCTCCGCCACCAGTCCGCTTCGAGCCGCCGCCGCCCCGACAGCCCGCACGCTCTTCTCCCACCCCAGGCCGGCGGCCTCCACCTCCCTCCGCGACAACCCGCCGATGTAGATCCGTTGGCCCGCCAACCCGAATGCCTTCTTACCCCGCTCGGCGTTCCGACTGAACGCCTTCCCCACAGGCCAATCGATCCACTTCGGGATCGTCGCCATCACCTGATCGGCCACCTCGTCCAGCATCGTCCGAACCTGGCGAATTCGCTCCTTACCGTTCGGCGTCACCACGTCGATCCGCTCCAGGAGCAAGAGCTCCTTGGCAAACTCCCGATCGCATCCCGTCCAATGGGCGAACGCGTTATACGCCGCCCGACCGGCCTGCACGGTCAGCTCTTCGGGCACGTCCATCTCCTGGCGCTCCTGATACTCCGGCGGCGCTGACTCCTCCTGATTCACACCGGGCTGAATCCGCTCGCTCCGGAAAGCCATCAGGTTGGCGCCCACCTTTCGACAGAGCTCCCGATCCAGATCGACCCGCTCCTCCTCGTCCACCACCCCCACCTGAACCACCAGGGCCACCCTCCAGCCCTGAGCTCGCTCCTTGGTGCCCACACCACAGAGCTCCTCGATGGCTCGAATCATCGGTCGATTGACCTTTCTCCGAGCCTCCGAGCAGAAGGGAGCCGAGAACACCTGGGCCTTGCGCCGCCCCTCAGAGGCGATCACCGCTGCCCGCTCCATCGCGTCCGCCAGGATCCCCACATGTAATTGCTGCAAGAACCCGATCGACGGCATGTCGTCGGCGTGCAGCACCTTCTTCTCAAAGATCCGCTTCGGCACCGTCAGCAAGCTCAACACCGGCTTATGCCCCACCAGAGTCAGGAGCATCGTGAACGCCGTCCGATAGGGCCGGCTCAACACCACGTGGGTGTGCGTCGCCCCATCCAACACCGGCGCCTCCCGATCGTCGAGGCTCCGCAGCAGATGAGCGATCCTTCGAGACTCTTTCGGCCCGAAGGTCACCTGCCGGTGTCCCCGAAAATTCGTGGATTGCCTCGCCGAGAGCACCCCCAGCGAGCACTCCTCGAAGAGCTCCTGCTCCTCCACGGCCTCGGCACCGACAAACCCCGCTGGCCGGGTCAACGACAAGAGCTGCAGCGCCCGCTTCGCCTCGTCCAGGGTCAAGGGCACCCGCGCCCGGTACCCCACCGGCGAGGTGGAATCCAACTGATTCGGCAGATGATACCGGGTCTTCTTCTCGTCCTCCCCGGCGAACCGAAGCCGACGGCGCAGGACCTTCGACGGAGCCTCCACGGGCACCGCCTCCACGGGCTTCTGCCCCACCGCTCCCCTCTGGATCTCCCGCTCTACTCCTGCACCGGCTGCCATAGGCCCCTCGCGATCTCTGAAACCGTCAAGGCATGTCTGATAGCCCGATGCGCCGAAACTTTCAACTCTCCCCGTGATCCTCCAGGGCGCTCTTCAGCCCCTCCTCAATCCCGGGCGCCCGGAAGGTAAACCCCGCCTTCAACAGCTTCGTCGGCCGCACCCGCTGCCCCTGCAGGAGCATCTCCTCGGCGAGCTCCGACCCCAACACCACCTTCAGAACCGGACCCGGCAAGGGGAGTATCGTGGGCCGCCCCAGGGCTTCTCCCAGCGCCTTGGTCAACTCCGAGTTTCGGACAGGCTGCGGAGAGGTCACATTTACCGCTCCCGACAACGCCTCCGTGTCCAGGAGAAAGAGGAGCGCCCGCACAGTGTCCTCATGGCCAATCCAGCTCATGTATTGATTCCCCCCGCCTAACCGACCTCCGATGCCCAACCGAAACGGAGTCAACATTCGTTCCAGGGCCCCGCCTTCCTTCGACAAGATCACACCGAAGCGAGCCTTCACGACCCGGGCTCCGCTCTCGATGGCTCGATCGGCGCTTTCCTCCCATGCTTCGCAGACCTCGGCGAGGAACCCTTCTCCTGCCGAAGACTCCTCATCGACCCACTCGTCTCCGGTATCCCCGTAATACCCGACGGCCGACGCCGACAGAAACGTCGCCGGTGGCTGCCGCAGCTCACCCAGCGCCTCGGCCAATAACGTCGTCCCCTCCACACGGCTGTTCAGGATCCGCGCCTTCTGCCCCTCTGTCCAACGCCGCCCGCCCAGATTCTCCCCGGCCAGATGAACCAGCGCGTCCAACCCTTCCAACCCCTCGAGATCCACCACCTGATCCGGGATCGACCAATAGATCCCCTCCTGCTCCCGACGCCGCACCAGGGGAACCACCTCCCACCCCCGCTCCCGAGCTCGGTCTGTCAATAAACTCCCAACCAATCCACTTGCCCCACTGATCCCAATACGCATGCATTACCTCATGGAAAATGACCTGGGCGGAACATAGGACAGCTCGCCTTGCTTTCAAGAACAACTATTGACCCCACCCCTCCCGTTGACGACAATCATCGGCCTCTGCCTCCTCCCCCGCGTTGTCATGGCTCAGTACTTCCATCAGGTCTTCCGAAGCCTCTCCGCGCTCCTGGCGATGGCACTCCTCTTCTGCTGGGCAGACGCTCTGGCCAGCCCCCTGGAGCTCGTCGACGACGCCCCTCGCTATTCTCCACTTCAGCATCTACGGATCTACCCCGACCCCGACGGCCTCCACACCATCGAAGATCCCACGTCTCTCCTCGACGGCCCCATCGAAGACGCCCACCCTTTCACCGGATCCGTCGTCGGGGAGCGGTCCTGGGTCTTCCTCGACCTCCACAACAGCTCGGCCAAGACCGACTGGGTCGCCGCCTTCCACCTCCCCTCCATCGACACCGTGGCCGTCGTCGTCTTCGACGATCAGGGCCAGGTCTTAGACCGCCGGCTCAGCGGCCGGGCACATCACGCCTGGTACCGCGACTTCCCCGTCGTCGGCCACCACTCCCAGCTCTCCCTTCAGCCCGGCCAGAACTACCGCTTAGCCTTCCTCTTCGAGAACTCTACGCCCCCACCGCCGAACCTCGCCGAGCTCGAGATCGTCAGCCGAGACTACTTCCTCCAGGTCACCTACCGCCTCAACATCGCCCTCTTCATGTCCCTGGGGATCCTGTTGGCCCTGACGATCTACATGTTCTTCCTCTGGGCTCGGCTCCGCGAGACCGCCCACCTGTGGTTCAGCGGGTTCTGCTTCTTCGCCCTCTTGATGTGGAGCACTCACTACGAGCTCTTTCGGCTCCTCTTCTTCCCCGAGGTCAACAGCGTCCTGGCCAATTACCTGGCTACCTCGGCGATGATCTTCTGCATCCTCCTCTTCACCCGCGACTTCCTGAAGCTTTCCGACATCGCCCCCCTCCTCTCCCGAGTCTTCGCCGGCACCGCCGCCCTGGTAGTCCTCCTGATGGGCGCTCTCCCCGTCATTCGCCACTCCCCCCTGGCCTACCACCTCAACGCCACCGCCGCCGGCGTCGCTCTACTCCTGGTGGCCGTCGCCACGTTTCAGTCTCTGCGCGCCCGCGCCCAGGCCGCCCCCTTCTTCCTTTTGGGCTTCTCGATCTTCTTCTTCAGCTCCACCCTCACCGTGTTCAACGCACTCTTCCTGGCTCTCCCCACCGCCACCCTTCGTCTCGTCACCCTGCTCACCACCGCCCTCGGTGTCCTCACCATGGCCCTCTCCGTGGCCAACCAGATCCACTCCCTGCGAGCCGGTATCGTCGACGCTCGCCACAAAGCCCGCACCGATCCCCTCACGGGCCTTCAGAACCGCACCGCCTTCGAAGAGGACATCAAGTCCCTCCAGGAAGATCTCCGCCGCGGCGACCTCCACGACATCACCCTCGTCTACGCCGATCTCGACGGCCTCAAGCGGCTCAACGACACCGAGGGCCATCACCGGGGAGACGAAATCCTCCAGGCCTTCGCCGCCCAACTCTCCCACCGGTTCCGCGATCAGGATCGCCTCTACCGCATGGGGGGCGACGAGTTCCTGATCCTCCTTCCCCAGACCGACGACCAGGACCCCACCCCCTGGCTCACGGAACGGTTCGCCACCTTGACCCAGAGCCTTCGGGACGCCGGATTTCAACACTTCGGCGTCAGCCATGGCACCTCCAGCATCGTCGCCCACGGCGGCGCCGAAGCCGCCCTGAAGACCGCCGACGAACGCATGTACGCCCGCAAGGCCGGTTGATTCTCCGTTGCCCCACCGCCGCCCCGTGGTTACGCTTGCCCCTCAGCATGGATCACGCTTCACGGAGGAAGCTCATGGCCCTGAACGGAGACTCGTTTCGCCGTAGTCCACTGCTACTCGCGACCCTGATGGGTTCCTCAGGGGCGCTCTCGCTGCTCCTGTTTTGGTTCTTATTGAAGTGAAGAGGTATAACATGGCCCTCATCGGACTGCCCCAATCGCAGACCGTCCCGATCCCCGAGATCCCCGTGGAGGACTCCCTCTCCCTGGATCCCACCTCCACGGCTCTCCTGATCGTGGACATGCAGAACGACTTCGTCCGATCCGACGGGGCCCTCTGCGTCGAGGCCGCCGCCGACACCCTCCCGGCCATCGCCGATCTCCTGCACCGGGCCCGCTCCGCCGGCGCCACCGTCGCCTACACCCAGGACACCCACACCGAGGACGACCGGGAGTTCGACATCTGGCCGTCCCACTGCGTCCGCGGCACCACGGGCTGGGAGATCGTCGACGAACTCGCCCCCCTACCGAACGAGCAGGTCTTTCAGAAGAGTCGGTACGACGGCTTCTACGGCACCGCCCTGGAGCACTATCTCAGCCGCATCTGGAACGTCGACGCTCTGATCATCGTCGGCACTGTCGCCAACATCTGCGTCGGACAGACCGCCGCCGCCGCCGGCCTCAGGTGGTTCGACGTGATCACCCCCGCCGACGGCATCAGCGCCCTGACCGACTTCGATCAGGCCGCCGCCCTCCGACAGATCTCGATGCTCTACAACGGAAAGATCGTCGCCCACACCGGTGACCTCACCTTCCGCTGATCTTTAGGCCCGCCCCGGATTGAACGACGGCGGATCACTGGCCGGGAAGCTCTCCCGGCTGGCTTCCTCCACGGGATCCTTCGTCGGCGGCCGCATGGTCCGGGGCCTCTCAAAGAGATCCCCCACCTGGGTCGACTCCAGCCCCTCTCGGATCGCCTCCAGGGCCCGAATCGTCGACTCATGTTCGCTCTGGGCCATCGCCACCGCCCGGCTCAGCGCCTGGTCGGCCTCCCTCATCTCGGCCCCACTGCCAGCGGTGGCCCGCATCCACAGCGCCTCCTCCACCAGCTCCTCCCGCTCCCGCAGCAGGTCCTCCACCGCCTTGATCTCATTCTTCAACCGCCGCTGCCGCGTCTTCCATCTCCCGATGGCGCGAATCCAATCGGCGAGCTCTTCGTCGTTGCTCTGGCTGTACTGGCTCATGGAGGTACTCCTTCGGTCATCGAAAACGGTTCGCCCGAACGTCGCCGAAAACCTAACCACGACCCCAAAATTTCAACCCCAACCGTTCGCGTTGTGGCGAACCCGAGCCGAAACAGAAAACCCGTGGTCGCGACCCAAACCCGGGGTCACTCCGACGGGCGTCGCGTGAGCACCACCGGCTCCTTCCGAGTGATGATCATCGTGTGCTCGAACTGCGCGACCAGACCCTTGTTGTCCGTCTCCAGGGTCCACCCATCGTCGAGCTCATTGACCCGTTTTGCACCCATGGCCAAAAAGGGCTCCAGGGTCAGCACCTGCCCCTCCTTAAACCGCCGCTTCTCCTTGCGGTCGTAAAAATGGGGGATGAAGTTCGGCTTCTCATGCAGCCCCTTGCCGATGCCGTGCCCGCCGAGGTTGCGGATCACCGTGTACCCCCGCTCCTTGGCCAATCCCTCCACCACCCGACCCACGAGCTGGATCGGCCGCCCGTGACGCGCGATCTGCATGGCCTTCTCCAGGGCCTCCCGGGTAGCGTCCAGGAGGGCCTGCTTCTCCTCCCCGATCTCCCCGACCCCGAAGGAGGCCCCGCTGTCGGCGAAGAACCCATCGAGCTCGGCGGAGACATCGATGTTCACCAGATCCCCCTCCTGAATCACCAGGTCCCCGGGGATCCCATGAGCAGCCCGCTCGTTCACGCTGATACAGGTGGCGCCGGGGAAGTCGTACACCAGGATCGGCGCCGACCGGGCCCCGTGCTTCTCCAACACCGCCCGCCCGATATCGTCGAGCTCCGCGGTGGTGATCCCCGGCTTGAGGTGAGCTCTCATCTCCTCGATGGTCTCGGCCACGACCCCACCGATCCGCTCCAGCTTCTTTCTGTCTTCTTCGTTGACGACCATCTTCTCTCTATCGATTCGGCTCCCGCGATTGACCTCCCTCTTATGGCACAGGGGTCCGGGAGTGTCACGACGAATGGCCTCGACACCGACCACCCAGCGCTTACTTTTCGCTCGTAGTCTCTCCCCCCACCCAGGTCGTCCCCATGCCCGCCCGCCCCCTCGCTACTGGAGAAGCCTTTACGGCTCGCTCCTTCGCCCGTCCTCGGATCGTCCTCTCCCAATGCCTGGAGCTCGAGGCCTGCCGCTACGACGGCCAGCGTATCCGGGACTCCTTCGTCGCCCACCTGATGGACCACGTCGACGTCGTCCCGGTCTGCCCCGAAGTAGAGATCGGCCTGGGCACCCCTCGGGACACCATCCGCCTTGTCGACGACGACGGCCGGGCCCGCCTCGTTCAGCCCACCACGGGCCGAGATCTCACGGACGCCATGAAGTCCTTCGCCACCGCCTTTCTCGACTCCCTCGGCGGCGTCGACGGATTCGTCCTCAAGAGCAGCTCTCCCACCTGCGGCACCTCCCAGGTCAAGGTCTACGCCCGGGCGGAGCGCTCCCCCACGGTCCGCCGAGACAGCGGCCTCTTCGCCCGCGAGATCCTCTCCCGATTCCCCCATCTCTCCGTGGAAGACGAAGGCCGCCTGCGCAACTTCGACATCCGCCACCATTACTTGACCCGCCTCTTCTCCCTGGCCGACCTCCGGGCCCTCGGCGACCACCCCCGATCCGCCGACCTCGTCGATTTCCACCGCCGCTACAAGCACCTGCTCTTCCTCTACGACGAGCCGGGCATGCGAGAGCTCGGCCGGATCGTCGCCAACGCCGACGGCCTCGACGACGCCCCCCGCATGGCACGGTACGCCGACCGATTCCGAACCGCCCTCGCCAGAGAGCCCCGCCGCAAGGCCCACGTCAACGTCCTCATGCACATCTACGGGCACTTCAAGAACCGCCTCCCTGACCCGGAGCGCCACGAGTTCTTGCAGATCCTCGACGAATTCCGCGACCACCACCTCACGCTCCGGGGCCCCCTCTCAGTGATCCGAGCCTGGACGGCCCGCTTTGAGTACGACTACATGGCCGACCAGGCCTACCTCGAGCCCTACCCCCGCGCCCTCCTCCTCACCCGCGACTCCGGCAAAGGGGTCACCCCCTGAGTTTTCTCTGGCCCCCCATCACGCCGAAGTGGTACTCGTTGCCCTGGACGATCACCCTCTCCCCACGCCGCGAAGTGACCATGGCCGATTCCCACGAAGTGATCCCCCACAACTTCATCCACGACATCATCGACGCCGACCTGGCGTCCGGGAAGCACGACCACGTGGTCACCCGCTTCCCTCCAGAGCCCAACGGCTACCTCCACATCGGCCACGCCAAGGCGATCGTCCTGAACTTCGGCACCGCCGAAAAATACGACGGCCGCTGCCACCTTCGCTTCGACGACACCAACCCCCTCACCGAGAGCGTCGAGTACGTGGAGTCCATGCAAGAGGACATCCAATGGCTCGGCTACGACTGGGGCGACCACCTCTTCTACGCCTCGGACTACTTCGAGAAGATGTTCGACTGCGCCGTCCACCTGATCCGCCGCGGCAAAGCCTACGTCGACAGCCTCTCCATGGAGGAGATCCGCGAGTACCGCGGCACCGTCACCGAGCCCGGCCGCTTCAGCCCCTACCGGGGCCGCTCCATCGACGAGAACCTCGACCTCTTTCACCGCATGCGAGCCGGCGAGTTTGCTGACGGTGAGCATGTCCTCCGGGCGAAGATCGGCATGGACAGCCCCAACATGTTGATGCGCGATCCCCTCCTCTACCGGATCCGCCACGCCCGCCACCACCACCGCGGCGACGACTGGTGCATCTACCCCATGTACGACTTCGCCCACTGCCTCGAGGACGCCTTCGAGGCTGTCACCCACTCCCTCTGCTCTCTGGAATTCGAGAACAACCGCGAGGTCTACGACTGGGTGATCCGAGAGACAGAGGTCGAGAACCAACCTCAGCAGATCGAGTTCGCACGCCTCAACATGGGCTACACCGTGATGAGCAAGCGCAAGCTCCTGCGCCTCGTCGAGGGCGGCCTCGTCGAAGGATGGGACGACCCTCGGCTCCCCACACTCGCCGGCCTCCGCCGCCGCGGCGTCCCCCCGGAAGCCATCCGCACTTTCTGCCACCGTATCGGCGTCACCAAGGCCAACAGCCGCGTCGAGCTCGAGCTCTTCGAGAACACCATCCGCGACGAGCTCAACATGCGGGCCCCCCGGGTGATGGCCGTCACGGACCCCCTGAAGGTCACCATCACCAACTTCGACGGCGACACCGAGTGGCTCGACGCCTCCTACTACCCCCACGACGTCCCCCTCGAGGGCAGTCGCAAGATCCCCTTCACCCGGGAGCTCTTCATCGAACGCGACGACTTCGAAGAGCACCCCCCCAAGGGCTTCTACCGCATGTCCCCGGGCCAGGAGGTCCGCCTCCGGTACGGCTACTACGTCACCTGCCAGGACGTCATCAAAGACGACTCCGGCCGGATCATCGAGCTCCTCTGCACCTACGATCCCGACACCCGCAGCGGCACCTCCGCCGACGGCCGCAAGGTCAAGGGCACCATCCACTGGGTCAGCGCCACCGAAGGCATCCCCTGCGAGCTCCGCCTCTACGATCGCCTCTTCGCCCAGGAAGACCCCGAAGAAGACAAAGAGAAAGACTTCCTCGAGTGTCTGAATCCGGACTCCCTCATCCTTCGCCGCGGCGTGATCGAGCCCAGCGTCCTCGACGACGACCCCACAACGACCTACCAGTTCGAACGACGGGGATACTTCCGTCAGGATCCCAAGAACACCGGCGACCTTCTGGTCTTCAACCGCGTCGTCACGCTCCGCGATACCTGGGCCAAGCACACCGAGGAGCCCACGGAGGCGCCGAAACCCAAGAAGCCCAGAGCCCCCCAGAAGCCCCAGGAGCCCACCGAATCCGAACGGGACCGCCTCCGGGCCGAGGACTCCCTCCTGGCCGACCGCTACCAGTCTCTCCAGGACCAGGGCCTCCACGAGGAGACCGCCGACGTCCTCACCGGTGACCGCCACACCCTGGCCTTCTTCGACGAAGCCCTGAAGTCCTTTCACGACCCCAACGCCGTCGGCACCTGGCTCGTCAACGAGGTCCTCCACCGGGTCGACGAAGACGCCGCCGTCGACAGCCTCGGGATCACCCCCGACCAGGTCGCCGCCCTCGTCGAGATGGTCTCAGAGGACCGCATCAGCACCCAGATCAGCCGCGAGGTCCTGGAAGATGTCCTCGCCAACGGCGGTGACCCCAGGGCCATCGTCGCCGACCAGGGCCTCGAGAAGGTCAGCGACGAAGACGCCCTCCGTCCCCAGCTCGAGGAGATCGTCGCCGCTCACCCCGACGAGGTCCAGCGGTTCCGCGACGGAAACGACCGCCTCATCGGCTTCTTCATCGGCCAGGCCATGAAGAAGACCGGCGGCACCGCCGACCCCGTCGCGGTCCGAGAGATCCTCCAGGACCTCCTCTCCCCGTAACCCCCGCCCGGGGATCCCGAACGCTCAGGTCGTGGCCGCCTCGGACTCCAACCGAGGGGCCCGCACCTCCAGCTTGGTCTCCAGCTTCCGGCGCTGCCGCCGAGTCGCCCCCAGATAGAGGCTGTCCACCACGACCAGCACGACCCCCTGCAACAAGAGGGCTCGCCCCAACCCTTGCAGCTCTGGACTCCCCCCGCCCCGAGCCAGGTACACCCCACCCCCCACGCTCACCAGCGCCACGCTCAAGTCCGCCACAGCCAGGGTCTCCAGGAACTTCGCCCTCTGCAACGGGCGCTTCCCCTCCTCGGACTCCTCGACCTTCGGCCACTCGCTCCACCTGGACAGCCCCCGTCTCCCCACCCACACCGCCAGCCCCGTCAGGGCCCCGCAAGCAAGGTTCGCCCCATAGAACGCTCGCCATTGCGGATCGTCCTGGATCAACACCCCGGCTCCCCCCACCCCGAGGTTCACCACAGACCACCCCAGAAACAACCGCAGCGCCCGACCGGTCCGATCCTGCTGATCCTCATCGAACTCCTTCAGCGCCAGCGCCTCCGACCCGTTGGTCTTTCGCGACTTCTGCCCCTCCACCTCCTCCCCGTTTCCTCGGAGCTTTCGCACCAACAGACTGGTCCCCACGACCCCCGCCGCCACCGCCGCGGCCGCCATCCACAGCCTCTTATCGCCTCGTCCTACGGTCCCGATTCCCATAATTCCTCCGCGTCATCGTTCCACACCCGGGTTTCCAACCCACCTCAGAAAGTGTAGCCGAATTATCAACACCCGCCGCCCGTTCGCCAGTCCCTTTCTCAATATGACCGACCAGAGATCGTCGCCCCCTTCGCCGCCCCTGACAGGAAGTTCATGCATTTCCCGACCGGTTCTGATATTCTGGTTCTCGGAAGTCCTTCGTATTCTCCGGGAGCTCACCCCATCATGAACACTTCCCCCGACCATATCGCCTCCAGACGAGCCCAGGGCGCCGTCGGCCTCTGCATCGCCGGCGCCTTCCTCGCCACCTGCCTCACCGCGACCCTTCAGTTCCTCCCGGTCACGGGCTTCCTCTTACTCATCCTGGGCCTCCTGATGGCCCACTTCTGCCTCCGCGGCGACCAGCCCATCTACGACCCGGGGGTGACCTTCGTCACGTTCATCTCCTGCTTCGTCGCCAGCCGGTGGATCCTGGACCTCTTCTTCGTCGGCCCCGCCGTCGGCCCCTACGCCCCGGCTGATCTCCGGTGGACCGTCCCCAACATGCTCGGCAGCGTCGCCTTCGGCTTCATCCTCCCCGTGCTCGTCGGCGCCACCGTCGGCCTCACCTACGTCGCCGCCCGCCGCACCACTCGAGTCTATCCCTGGACCCGAGCTCTTGTCCTGGCCTTCGCCCTGGGCATCCCCCTCTTCATGGTCCTCCACATGGAGCTCTCCGCGGCCTGCTTCCAGGCCCTGGTCGCTTCCCTCTGACCCCCCCTCCGGTCACTCCAAGAATCTCGCCACCGTATCCAGGAGCTCCTGCTCCTGGAACGACAGCTTCACCAGATACCCGTCGGCCCCCAGCCGCATCGCCCGGCGTTTGTCTTCCGCCTCTCCCAGCGTCGACAAGATGATCACCGGCAGTCGAGCGAACTGCTCGGACCCCCGGATCTTCGCCAAAAGCTCCAGACCACTCATCCCGGGCATCTGAATATCGGTCAACACCAGATCCACCCGGGATCGCTGCAGCCGCGCCCACCCGTGATGCCCGTCATCGGCCTCCAACACTCGGTAGTTCTGCCCCTTCAGGATCGACACCACCAGAGACCGCGTCACCTCGCTGTCCTCCACCACCAACACGGTCTTGATCGACAGGGCCTGCCGGCCGGTCACCGCCGTAAACGACCGCTGCCGAAGGGGCTCCTCGATCTTCATCCGGGCCTCCGTGGCGTCCTGCTCCAAAAGCTGCACCACGTTCAACAGAGGCACCACCGACCCCGAGTCCGTCAGCGCCACCCCCCGGCATAAGCTCACCCCCTGCAAAAACTCCCCCAGAGGCCGACTCACAGCCTCTCGCTCTCCCACCACGTCATCCACCCACAACGCCACCCGCCGCGATCCCTTCCGCAGCACCAACACCGTCAGATGATCCGGCGTCCCGCCCCGCTCCGGCAACCCCAATGCCGCCGTCCAATCCACCACGGGCAAGAACCCCTCCTCCGTCGCGATGCAGACCCCCCCGTGGGCCCGCTTCAACTCCTCCTTCGTCACCAGATCCACCCGCTCCACGTCCTTGGCGGTCAACGCGAAGTGCCGGTCTCCCAGCGTGAAGAGCAACACCGCGTTGATCGCCGACGTCACCGGCAGGTGCAGCGTAAACGTCGTCCCCTCTCCCACCTCGCTGGTGACCTCGATGAACCCCCCGATCCGCGCGATCTGCTGCCGCACCACGTTCATCCCCATCCCGCGACCGCTCACATCGGAGACGGTCTCCTTCGTGCTGAACCCGGGCTCGAAGATCAGGGCCATCGCCTCCTGATCGGTCAACCGTCGGGCCTCCTCCGGGGCCATCAACCCCCGCTCCTCCGCCCGCTCCCGGATCGCCCCCGGGTCGATCCCCTTGCCGTCGTCCTGCAATAACACCCGGATCGAGTCCCCGGCGTAATCCGCCGACAACAGGATCTCCCCTTCCGGATCCTTCCCCGCTGCCTCCCGGGCTTCCGGGCTCTCGATCCCGTGATCCACGGCGTTCCGCACCAGATGAAGCAAGGGCTCCGACAGGGCGCTCAGGATCGCCCGATCCACCTCCACGTTCCCGAAGGTGTCCACCATCCGCACCTTCTTCCCCTGGCTGATCGCCAGATCCCGGACCGCCCGGGGGTAGTGACTCAGCACCTGCGCCAGAGGGATATGCCGCAGGTGACGACTCTGATCGTCGAGCTGCGAGGCCCGCAGATTCACCAGGTGATTCTCCTCCCGCAGCGCCGACTCCGTCGCGTCCAATCGATGCAAGAGCGACCGCAGCGCCGTGGACTGACTCTTCGGCAGGTTCCCCTCCAGCTCCTTGAAGAGCTCCCGCATCTGCCGGCGATGGGTCTGCAGCTCGTCCAGTCGATACCCGAACCGCCGGGCCATCAGCAGCGTCTCCCCGGCCAGCTCCCCCAGCCGCTCCAACTTCTCCACGTCCACCCGTAGGCTCGTGCTCGTCTGAATCCGCAGCGATCCCCCCTCGCCATCGCCTCGCAACCCCTCGATCCTCGTCCGAGTCGTCGGCGGGCTCTTCTTCTCCTTCGCCTGCTCTTGCTCTTCTTGTTGCTCGCGCTCCTCGGAGGGCTCCTCGGCCCCCTGAGCCATCCCCTGCCCCATGATCCGGTCCACGAACCCCGTCAGATCCAGGTTCGCCCCTCCCCCGGACTTCGTCAGAAGCCCCCGCATCAGGTCCAGCCCCTCAAAAGCCAACTCCACCGGACCGGGGTCCACCAACCTCTCCTCGGTCAACACCTTCAAGAGCACCGACTCCACCTGGTGAGCCACCAGGTTGATGTCGGCGAACCCCATCATCTTCGCCTCCCCCTTCAATGTGTGGATCTCCCGCAGCAGCTCCTCGCAGGACTCCGGATCCTCGGGCTCCCGCTCCAGCTGCACCAGAAGCGCGTTCATCCGCTCCAGCCGCTCCAACCCCACGGACCGGAACTTCTCGATCAGGGCGCCCATGCTCATGAGACGTCCCCTTCCTCCTCCTCTTCGGCGTCCTCGATCTCCCGGGCGATGGAGTCAAACTCTGATGCCCCATCGCTCTCCTCCGTCTTCTTCCTGGACTTGCGCCCCAGAGCCGCCAGATCGTCGAGGAACCCGTCGCTGTCCGACGCCATCGACGAAAACTCCACCGTCGGCGTCTCCTGGCTCGGCTCGTCGTCCTCCTCGCCAATCCCCATCCCGGTCTCCGTGGTCGCCCGGGCCCGCAGCTTCTCCTCGGGATCGGCCCCCAACTTCACCGGCGTCGTCTGCGGCTGTCGCCGGGTCTTCATCTCCGCCGACGCCCGCTCCAACCGCACCGGCTCCGATCGCTTCAACGGCCGAATCGTGCGCTGGCTTGAAGCCACCATCTCCACCCCGGAGGCCACCTTGAACTTCTCCACCACGTGGCGCAACGCGTCCGACGCGTTCGCCAGCTCCCGGGCCGCCGTGGTCACCTGCCGCGTCCCCGCGACCCCCTGGTTGATCAGGTGCGAGAGCTCCTCCATCGACTGCGTCACCTGCTCCGTCCCCGACTGCTGCTGCTGGGTGATCAGCGAGATCTTCAGCGCCGTCTCCGTGGTCTGCTCCGAGAGCCGAGAGCCCTCCTCGGTGGACATCACGCTCGACAACGACGACTCCCGGATATCGCTCACCAGCTCTTTGATATCCCCCACGGAGTCTTTGATATTCTCCGCCAGCCGCCGCATCTCGGCGGCCACCAGCGTAAACCCCTTGCCCGCCTCCCCGGCCCTCATCCCCTCCAGGCTCGCGTTCAACGCCAGAAGATCGGACCGATCGGCAATCGACTTGATCGTCTCCAAAATCTCCGTGATCCGCGCCGTATGGGCCTTCAACTCCCCGATCCGATCCGCCACGATCCGGTTGTTCGCCTGGGTCTTCTCCGCCGACTTGAACACCGTCTGGGTGCTGTCGGCGATCTTCCGCGCCGACGCCAGCAGGGTCTCCATCGTCCGCTGCGTCTCCTCCACGCTGGAGGCCTGGTGGCTCGCCGCCAGCTCCTGATCCTGCAACACCAGCAGGATCTCCTCCGACGCCGTCGAGATCTGCAACGCCGTCTCCACGATCCGCTGCATCAACCCGTTCAGGCTCGTCACCATCTGATTGAACGCCGACGTCAGGTCCCCATCTCCCTCCACGTCGCTCGTCAGATCCCCGGCGGCGATGTCCTGGGCTCGATCGGCGATGGTCCGCAGATTCCTGACCATCAACGCGAAGGACTCCCCCAGCTCTCCCGGCACCCGCTCATCCAGGAGCGGGCTATGGAGGTTGTCCTGGGCGATGATCCGGGCCTGGATCGTCAGCCGCCGCATCTGATTGGCCAGGCTCAAGAAGGTCCGCTCCAGCTCCCCATCGGTGGGATCCGGCAGGATCTCGGCGTCCGAGAGCCGGCCGCTCTTCATCACCTTCTCCTCCACGTCCACCACCCCCAGCCGCCCCGCCGTCACCTCCCGGGCCACCCCGGCGATCTCGTTGAGCTGCACCACCATCTTATTCGTCGACTTCGCCAGCCGACCGATCTCATCGGTCCGCCGCGCCCGGATCCGGTCGTGGCGCAGGTCCCCGTCGGCGATCTTCTCGATCACCTCCGTGACCCGCGTCAACGGCGACAACGACTGCTGGGTGAAGATGATCGTCAGCAGCCCCAGGACGATCATCATCACCCCGTAGCCCATCTGACCCAGGCTCGCCAGGGCCACCACGGCCACCAACGTGAGCACCCCGATGGGGACGCCGATCTTGATCCACAGGTGCATGACATACCTTTTGGGTTTTTAGGGACTTACGCGCTCTCTGAGTGTATCGAGATCCAACATCCACACAACCTTTTCGTCCCCAGCCACACACGCCGGACGCAGGATCGGCGGCAGATGCCGCGCCAACCACCCCGGCACCACCAGCACCTCCTCGGCCGTCAACGTCCGAGCCCCCACGAGCTCCCCCAGGTAGAGAACCGTCGGCGGTCCCGGCAGATCCAAAAGCCCCACCCGGGCCTCCTCAGGGGGGGCTTCCCCCTCCCCGATCCCCAACCAGGGCCTCGGATCCAGGCTGTCGACCCCCAGGGCTTCTTCGATCGCCAGCACGCTGCTCACCCACCGCAGCTCCACGGCCAGATGGACCGCCCCGACCCGAAATACCAACGACTCCACCCTCATTGGATCGCTGCCGCGTCGAGGAGCTCCTCCAGGTCCAGGAGCACCTCCAGGCCCTCGTCGATCGCCCGGCACCCCACCGCATACCGACGGGTCCCACTATGGAAGTTCTCCGGCAGGGTCGCCGGATCCATGGCCCCCTTCGGCCACCCCCTCAACCCCGTGATCTCATCCACCACGATCCCCGCCACATAATGGGCCGTCTCCACCACCAACACCCGTAGCTCCTCCACGGGCACCTCCCGCTCCCGAGCTCGTCCCAGAAACCGATCCATCGCCAACAACCCCACCACCTGACGCCGCAGGATCGTGATCCCCAACAGATACTCCGGCGCCCCCGGCAATGGCGTGACCTCGGCGCTCCCCAACACCTCCCGCACGGAGTCCCCGCTCACGCAGTACCGGTCCTCTCCCACCCGAAAGGCCAGCACCGACAGGTCATCCTCCCCCTCCCCATCCAGGACTTCCCCCTCCCAGGCAAACGACGACCCCCCGGCCTCCGACAGCAGGTCGTCAAACCCTCCCAGCCCACCCTCTTCGTCTTCCTCCGTCATCGGTCGCCTCCGCCTTCAGTCCCCCGCAGGATACGCCCAGACTGGCTCGGTGGCCAGAAGACCTCAGCTCTTCGGCCGCCACCCCGACTTCGACCGCCTTCGCTTCCGCCCATTGCCCTGGGACCGATTCGGTGACTGTTCGCCATTGGACGGCGAACCTTTGGAGCGGCCCGAGCTTCGTCGTCCCCGGGACCGACGCCCTCGCGACCGACCGCCTCGAGACTTCTTACGCCCCCCCGAAGAGCTCGGCCTCCCCGCTGCCGCCGCCGCCATCAACTCCGCGCTGTGGTAGGGCTGATCCTCATCGATCGTCAGCTCTTCCCCGAGCACCTTCTCCACGGCCTTGAGCTGATCCCCTTGCCGCTCATCACAGAAGGCGATGGCCGTCCCCTTTCGACCGGCGCGGCCGGTCCGCCCGATCCGATGCACGTAGCTCTCGGGATCGTCGGGCAGGTCGAAGTTGAACACATGGGTCACGGTCTCCACGTCGATCCCCCGGGCGGCCACGTCGGTGGCCACCAACACATCCACGGTGCCCTCCTGAAACTGATTCAGCGCCCGCCGCCGGGCGTTCTGGGACTTATTGCCGTGGATCGCCATCGCCGAAAAGCCCGCTCGATCCAGCTTCTTCGTCAGGCGGTTGGCCCCGTGCTTCGTACGGGTGAACACGATCGTGGAGTCCACGGGCCGGGCCGCCAGGAGCTCGCACAAGAGCTTCGCCTTATCGGAGCGCTGCACGAACATCAGGGTCTGATCGATGGCGTCTACCGTCGGCTCCTCCGGGCTGATGTCGATCCGCAGCGGATCGCTCAAGATCTTTCGGGCCAACCCCTCCACGCTCGTCGGCATGGTCGCCGAAAAGAGCAGGTTCTGTCGCCGCTGTGGCAGGGCCTTCATGATCCGCTTCACATCCGGCAGAAACCCCATATCCAGCATCCGATCCGCCTCATCGAGGACGAAGATCTCCACCTGCGACAGGTCCACAAACCCTCGCCCGTGGAGGTCCAGGAGCCGCCCCGGGCAGGCCACCAACACGTCCACGCCCCGCTCCAACGCCCGGATCTGGGGCTTCTCGTTCACCCCTCCGAACACCACCAGCGACGTCATCGACAGATACCGCCCGTACTCTTTGACGGACTCCCCGATCTGCCCGGCCAGCTCCCGGGTCGGCGACAGGATCAGCGCCCGGATGCTCCGCTTCGACGTTCCTTTCTTGGCCCCGCTCCCGGCCAGGTGTTGCAACATGGGCAGCGTAAACGCCGCCGTCTTCCCCGTCCCCGTCTGAGCGCAGCCCAGCACGTCTCGTCCCTCTAAGAGGGGCGGAATTGCTTGAGCCTGAATGGGGGTGGGTTGGGTATAGTTCTTCGCTTCAATCGCCCGCTGCAACGGGTCGATCAGGTCCAGTTCCGAAAATTTCTTCAACGATTGTCCGTGGTAAGATGAGGCGCCCCCACTGGGCGCCGGTGAGTCACGGGCACCTTTACCAGAACCCACCGGCGCTGTCCAATCAGCGGGGCGCCCCCAAATTTAGCGAGGCCACTCCTGCTTCTCCCAGGCCTGCTGCCAGAACATCCACTCATACCGGGCGCTGGTCACGAAGTTCTCCACCGCCCGCTCCCGGGCCGGCTCATCGGCGGCGTCGGCGAACCGCTGAAGCCGCTTCAGAATCTGGTCCATGTAGTCGTGGAACCCCTCGTCGGAGTACATCCGAAGCCAGTCCGCGTAAGGGTGATCGTCCTCGATCGTCCCCAGCCGCTCCAAGAGGTGGGCCCCCAGATCGATGTAGAGCCACGGACAGGGCGTCAGGGCCCCCACGGCCTCCACCAGGGTCCCCCGGGTGGCCTGGGAGATCATATGATCCTGGTAGGCCCGGTTGTTCGGCGTCAGCTCGATCTTCGCCACGTCCTCCGCCGTATACCCCAGCTTCTCTCCATACCCGGCGTGGAGCTCTCCCTCGGTCACCAGGGCGATCCGCGCCGAGTCCACAAACCACAACTTGTCCAGCGGATCCGTACACCGCGTCGAGATGATGCACGACGCGTCGGCGAAGGCCTCCAGATACCGGGCGTCCTGCATCTGGTAAAAAGCAAACCGCTCGCTGTCCAACGTCCCGTCGGCCAGCGCCAACACGAAGGGATGCTCAAAGGACGCCCCCCACTGACTGGCGGCGGCCTCAATGCATCGACGAGCAAAAGGCGGCACATCAAAAGGTCGGTTCAGGTTCATCTTGTTCTCCTCACGCTTTCCCTACGCCGGTATGAACCGGTTCAGGTTCCATGGGTATGTTCTCAGCCCACTACGGGCACCCCACCGAGGCCCGTGCCCCAGTCAAGCTCCTGTGAAGGAAGACGCAGTCTATGCACCCCCGCGTTTCTTGCAACCTCGAACCTCACCCCTCGGTCCGGCCCCTCTCACACCGCTGCAGGGCCTTCTTCACCACCCCCGACTTCGGCGCCCGCTCCAGATACTTCGCCGCCTCCTCGTACTCCCCCATCTCCACCGTCGCCACCCCCAAGATCGTCCACACCTGGTCCAGCATCTTCGCCGGCATGGACCCCACGGACCGCATGTGATGGGCCAGCCGGGCCGCCTCCCGCCAGTCCTCCTTCTCCAGGGCCTCCCTGGCCTCCTGCAACAACTCCTCGTGGAAGCTCGACGCCTTCGCCGACGACCTCCCCGACCGCCGATGCACAAGCGGCCGATCCTGCTGCAGGGCCATGAAGTTATCCATCAATACGAACACCGCGAAGATGGCGATCAGAAAACTCGTCCACATCAGAAACGCCACGAGCCCCACGGGGATCATCGTGAAGATGCTCACGTTCAACGCCACCCGCCGGGCCTTCTCCTCCTCCATGAACCGCCGCATCAGCAGGTGAAAGAGCTGTCCCCCGTCCAGGGGATAGATCGGCAGCAAGAGGTTGATCAGACTCCACACCAGGTTGATGAAGAGCAGGGCCGACACAAAGAGGGTGATCATCGGGTGGGCCCCCACCACCCCGGGCGCTACCAGGGTGAACACAAACACCAGCCCCGCCAGTACCAACCCCGCCAGGGGACCGGCGAACACCACCCGGGCGTCGTCTCCGTCGCTGGGCGCCTCCCGGGCATAGGCGCAGAACCCCCCGAAGGCGTGCAGCACGATCGTCGGCGACAGGCTGTACCGCTTCGCCATAAAGGCGTGACCGAACTCGTGGACCAACAACGAGATCGTGATCGCCAGCGCGATCAACACCCCGTCGGCCATGGTCATCGACCCCATCGCCGGCCACAGGAAGATCACAAACCCCATCAAGATCCCGTACCACAGCGTCAGGTACACCTCGACGCCACGGAACGTGAAGAAATGAAGTCCCGATGGTTGAAAAAACATCCTCTCTACCCCTCTCGCTCTCGACCCCTGGTCAGCCGCACCCCCACCCACTTTGGCTCTCCCACCACGTCGGGCGCGTGCTTTCGTATCTCTACCGTGGCCTCTTCGACCTCCGGATATCCCCCCAGGGTCCGATCCAGGATCTCCCCGGCCAACTTCTCCACCAGAAACCGGCTCGGCCCGTGGGCCACCTCGGTGACGATCTCCGCCAGCCGTCGGTAGTCCAGCGTCTCCGAAAGCTCATCCGACGTGGAAGATCCCTCCTCGGACACCACCGCTTCCAGGTCCACCTGGAAGAGCCGCCCCTCCCGGCGCTCCTCCTCGTACACCCCGTGGAGCCCCGTAAACTCCAGGCCCCGCACAAAGACCCTCATGACGCCGCCCGCTCCTTACGCAGACAGCAGCTCTTGTACTTCTTGCCGCTCCCGCAGGGACAGGGATCGTTTCGCCCTACCTTCGGCAGCTCTCGCTTGAACGTATCCTCTTCGTCCTCTTCGGCGTCCACGGTCACCCCGGGCCGGTTGAAGATGATCTTCTTCGGCACCTGGGGCTGCGGCGGTTTGCGCTCCACCAGGCTCTCCGGCGTCTGCACCTCGAACTTGGCGATGAACTCCACCACGTTGGTCTTGATGTTCAACAGCAGGTCCACGAAGAGGTCGTAGCCCTTCTTCTTGTACTCCTGCTTCGGATCCTTCCGGGCGTACCCGCTCATCCCGATCCCGTCCCGGAGCTGGTCCATGGCCTGCAGATGCTGCCGCCAGAACCGGTCGATGGCCCGCAGATACCGATTCTGGATCTGCTCGATCATCAGCTTGCGCCCGTCCACATGCTCGTACCGGGACTCGTCGATCTCCTCCCCGTCCTCGGCGTTGGCCTCCGCCAGGGCTCGCTGTTCGTCGCGGCGGTCGTTGATCTTCCCCGCCAGCTCGTCCAGGAGCCCCTCTTTCTCCTTAAACATCACCGTGATCTGATCCCACACCGCCTCTTCGATGGAGTCGCGCCCCGTCAGATCGCTGAAGTCGAACGTGAGGCTGAAGATCTGCTCCAGCGCCGCCTCCAGGCCCTCGATGTCCCAGTCCTCGTGACGCACCGCCCGGGACGCGTAGGACTCAATCGTCGACAACGCCACGTCCTCGAAGAGATCCAGGGACATCTGCAACAAATCCCGGCCGTCCTCGTCTTCTCCTCGCAGCACGTTCCGACGCATCGTGTAGATCGTCTTCCGCTGCATATCCATCACATCGTCGTACTCCAGGAGGTTCTTCCGGATGTCGAAGTTCCGCCCCTCCACCTTCTTCTGGGCGTTCTCCAGGCTCCGGCTCACCATCCGGTGCTCAATCGGCACCCCCTCCTCCATCTTCAGGGTGTCCATGATCTTGCCGATCTTCTCCGCCCCGAAGAGCCGCAGAAGATCGTCCTCCAGGGAGAGGAAGAACCGGCTCCCACCAGGATCTCCCTGTCGACCCGCACGACCCCGGAGCTGATTGTCGATCCGTCGGGACTCATGCCGCTCCGTGCCGATGATGAAGAGCCCCCCGGCGTCGAGCACCTCTTTCTTCTCCGCTGCGCACTGGGCCTTGAACTTCGCCAGGGCTTCCCGGTACTCCGGCGAGAAGTACTGATCCTTCTCGTTCTCCGGCGTGAACTCCGGCACCTCCGGCTCTCCCACCAGATCGTTGGCCATGGCCTCCGGGTTCCCCCCCAGCAGGATGTCCGTCCCCCGACCGGCCATGTTCGTCGCGATCGTCACCGCTCCCTTTCGACCCGCCTGGGCCACGATATCCGCCTCTCGATCGTGGTGCTTAGCGTTCAACACGCTGTGGGCGATCCGGCGCCGACGCAGCACCTGGCTGATCGCCTCCGACTTCTCCACGCTCGTCGTCCCCACCAGCACCGGCTGGTCCTGCTCGTTGCACGCCACGATCTGATCGACGATGGCGTTGAACTTCTCTCCGTAGCTCCGGAAGATCACGTCCTCGTGATCGAGCCGGGCGATCGGCTTATTCGTCGGCACCACCACGACTTCCAGATTGTAGATCTCGTGGAACTCCTCGGCCTCCGTCGCCGCCGTACCGGTCATCCCCGCCAGCTTATCGTACATCCGGAAGTAGTTCTGGAAGGTCACCGTCGCCAACGTCTGGTTCTCGTCCTTGATCGGCACCCCTTCTTTGGCCTCCACCGCCTGGTGGAGCCCGTCGGACCACCGACGACCCGGCATGGGACGACCCGTGAACTCATCGACGATGATCACCTGGCCGTCCTTGACGATGTACTGATCCCCCTTCTGGTAGAGCGTATGGGCCTGCAGCGCCTTGTTGATATGGTGCACCATCTCGATGTGCTTCAGGGCGTACAGGTTGTCGATCTCCAGCCGGTCCTCCAGCTTCTCCACCCCCGTGTCCGTCAGCGTCGCCGTCCGGTGCTCCTCGTCCACCAGGTAGTCCTCATCCTTCTTCAGATAGGGCACCACCTTGTTGATCTCGAAGTACATATCCGTCGGCATATCGGCCTTACCG
The DNA here is from genome assembly GCA_007120035.1 of Myxococcales bacterium. Lineage (GTDB taxonomy): Bacteria > Myxococcota_A > Bradymonadia > Bradymonadales > Bradymonadaceae > SKON01. The sequence continues at coordinate 1,153 of SKON01000140.1, read as the reverse complement.
CTGATGATCAGCGGCGTCCGGGCCTCATCGATCAGGATCGAGTCCACCTCGTCCACGATCGCGAACCGCTGCTCGCGCTGCACGTAGTCTTCCAACCGGAACTTCATGTTGTCCCGGAGGTAGTCGAACCCGAACTCGTTGTTCGTCCCGTACGTGATGTCGCTCCCGTAGGCCTTCTTACGCTCCGCCGGCGACATATCGCTGACGATCGTCCCCACGCTCATCCCCATGAAGCTGTATACTTTGCCCATCCACGCCGCGTCCCGCTGCGCCAGATAGTCGTTCACCGTCACCAGGTGCGCTCCTCGCCCCTCCAGCGCGTTCAGGTAGAGCGGCAGCGTCGCCACCAGCGTCTTCCCCTCACCGGTCTTCATCTCGGCGATCATCCCGTCGTGGATCACCATCCCGCCGATCATCTGCACGTCGTAATGACGCATCTGCAGTGCCCGCTTTGAGGCCTCTCGCACCACGGCGAACACCTCGGTCAGCATCTCGTCCAGGGTCTCCCCGTTGTCCAGGCGCTCCCGGAACTTTCCGGTCATCGCCTTCAGTTCCCCATCACTCAGGGGCTCATACTTCGATTCCAGATCGTTGATCTTGGTCACTCGGGCGCGAGCGTCTTTCAGGTAGCGCTCGTTCGCCGAGCCGAATAGGGAGGTGAGTAATTTCAGCATAAGCCTGTCGCCTGCGGTCGCGCTCGTAGGCGCGTCTTGGGAAAAGTGGGCCTTCGTCCCGAAAGCCATACCAGAACTTTGGCGTTGTCGCCAGAACCGGCTAACGGTCTTCTTCTGCCTCTCATTCGTCCTTCAACGAACCACCATAGCCCTCCTATTCCAACGGATCCTCGCTACCTTCTTGACTTACATCGGTTTTCCACAGCCTTTCCCACAACACCCTCGAGGATCACTCCCACTTCCACCCATCTCCCCCACCAGGGAACCACCAAAACCCACCAAACCGAATACCCATCAACCACTTACACCCCCTCCACCTCCTCCAACACCTCCCCGGTCGCCACATTCCCTACATCTGAAAACCCTGTGGACAACTCCCCCCCCCTCCCTGTGGAAAACCCACACCCGACAGCGGACCCCAACGCCTACCCCAACGCGAACCCCGAGTTCGAACGAAGCCACATGAAGGTCCCCCTTCC
>SKON01000238.1 GCA_007120035.1 Myxococcales bacterium | reverse complement strand
TCGATCTGGAGCAGGTTCGGCAGGAGCACGAAGAGATCGACGTCGTCCCCTTTGAGTCCGACCTTCAATTCATGGCGACCCTCAACGACACCCCCGAGGGCCGCTGCATCTTCCTCAAAGGGTCGCCCGAGGCGCTCCTGGAGCGATGCACCCATCAGCTCACCGCCGACGGCGAAGAAGAAGCCTTCGACCAGGAGGAAGCTCGCGACGTCGCCGATCACCTCGCCGAGCAAGGCTACCGAGTCCTCGCCATGGCCTTCAAACCTTCGGAGACCTCCCAACTCGAGGATCATGAAGCCTTCGACGAGCTCGTCTTCGCAGGCTTTCAAGCCATGGAAGATCCCGTCCGCCCCGAGGCCCTCGACGCCGTGAAAGACGCCCAGCAGGCCGGCATTCGCGTCCTGATGCTCACCGGCGACCACGTTCGGACCGCCCGCGCCATCGGCGAGCAGCTCGGCATCGGCGACGGCGAGGGGGCCGAGGAAGGTCGCGACCTCGAAGACAGATCCGATGAAGAGCTCGATGAGATCCTCCAAGAGATCGACATCTACGCCCGCGTATCGCCGGACCACAAGCTCAAGATCGTCGAGCGTCTCCAGGCCCGAAAAGAGATCGTCGCCGTCACCGGCGATGGGGTCAACGACGCCCCCGCCCTGCAGGCCGCTCACCTCGGCGTCGCCATGGGCAAGGCCGGCACCGACGTGGCGCGAGAAGCCGCTGATATGGTCCTCGCCGATGACAACTTCGCCAGCATCACCAGCGCCGTCGAGGAGGGCCGCGTAGTCTTCTCCAACATCAGAAAGGTGACCTACTTCCTACTCTCCACCGGCGTCGGGCTCGTCCTCGCCATCCTCTCCGCTGTCTTCGGACCCTGGCCCCTCCCCTTCGTGGCCGCCCAGGTCCTCTGGATCAACCTGGTGACCAAAGGCCTGCAGGACGTCGCCCTGGCCTTTGAACCCGGCGAACCCGGTCTCCTTCAAGAGCCCCCCCGGAACCCTGAGGAAGGCGTCATCAACCGCTCCGTTCTCTATCGCATGGTGGGATTCGGCTTCTTCATGGCCCTCGGCACCCTGGCGGCCTTCTGGTGGATCCTCGCCCAGGATGTCTCCCTGGAGTTCGCGCGCAGCGTGGCGATGACACAACTCGTGATGTTTCAATTCTTCCACGTCTTCAACTGCCGCTCCTTCCATCGCTCCATCTTTCAGGTCAGCTTCCTGTCCAACCCCTATGTGATGGGCGCGGTCCTGATCTCACTGCTGGCACACCTCAGCATCCTTCACCTGCCCTTCATGCAGATGATCTTCGAGACCGAGCCGCTCCCTCTACAAACCTGGGCCATCATCACCGCCATCGCCCTGAGTATTCTCGTCGTCGCGGAACTCGACAAATGGCTCCTGCGCCGTAGCCAACGCAGCGAGCGCCTCGAGCAAGAACCCGGCGACGCGACGCTCCCATCCCAATAGCCCTCCCAGCGGTCAATCCGGCCGCCCCCAGTTTCTTCACGCATCACAAAAAGTGACCCCGGCGCGATTCGAACGCGCGACCTACGGATTAGGAATCCGTTGCTCTATCCTACTGAGCTACGGGGCCAGACCCCAATTCTTTAGTCCCCCGGCGTTCATTGGGCAAGCAAAAGCGTCTCCGCCGTCTGTCGGGGGCCACTTGCGGATGGGGCTTCTTCGTCCCCTACGCTCAAGCCATGACGGGGCTCCTCTTCCACCACCGGGAGCTGGAGCACGTGGGTATCGATCTACCGGTCCTGATCACCGAGACCGGCTGGAACCTGGATCACGGAAGCCGTGACGACGTTGCCACCTGGACCGTTCAAGCCTACCAGGACCCCTGGCTCACTGACTCCACGATCCTGGCGGTGATGCCCTTCATGCTCCGGGACCCGTCCTGGGACGACTTCGGGTGGGCCGCCCCCGACGGTGCCCCTTACCCGATGTACCACGCGGTCCGGAGCATGCGCTGCCAAACCTTGATGGCAACTGCCCTTGAGCCTGCTGGTTCAATTCACTCGTCCTTCACTCCTGTCGGGGTTGGCGCTAGTCCAGCATGTATTCGGTGTCGGAGACGTCACGGTCCAGGGAGGTGTCCAGACCCTGAGCGTCGCGACAGGCCTCGGCGTGAGACCGCCAGATCTCATTGGATAGTTCGGAGGTCGCATACTCGGCGAAGCTGCCGAGGTGTTGGCCGACATGCCGCTCGCAGCGGTCGAGGGCGAGGGCGCGGGTGTTCGCCGGTGTTCTCTCGTCGGCGATGATCTGGGGGTAGTCCGCAGGGGGAGTGAGGCCGCAGAGCGTGGCGTCGAGGTAGGTGAGGCCGAGCTGGCGACGGGATATCCGGGGATGCTGGCTCATGTAGGAATTCAGGTGCTGGCGGAGCGATGAGCGGTCACCGAGGCGAACGGCGAGCAGAGCCAGAGGGCGGGAGGCCGCTTCCGGATCGGCCAGGGTGGCCGTAATGGCGCGGGCCTGGTCGGGCTCAATGTGGGAGAAGTAGTCGACTCTGTTGACCAGGTAGTGGGCGGCCTGGTCAGCCAGCCAGCGATCGTCGCCGGTGACCACATCGAGGAGGTGTTCGAGGTGTAACCGAGCGCTGTGGGCCATGGCGAGGTGCCCCTGGAGAGCGGCGGTCAGGGCGTCGGGGCTGGTAGCGATTCCGGCGATCCACAAGACGCCGTTGCCGCGACCCACAAAGTTCAGGCCCTCGTCCAGAAAGAGGACGTGGTTCTGGCCGACTGCGTTGGGTGGAGAGCATGAGGAGACTGCTACGTTCTTCCAGACCGGGATGCTCAACTCGTCACGATGGGTGCCCTTGAACGTCTCACGAACCGTGATACCACCCTCGTATGACTTCCCCATGACGATGATGTCGGCCCGGTCGGCCTGAGTAAAGAGGTTGAAGGGGGGCAACTCGCAGGCGGTGACATCCGGAGAGTAGGTCACCATGAGGAAGGTGACGGAGAGGATGGCGAGTCCTTGCGGGAAGCTTCGCATAGGCTATTCTCGGGAGGTCACGGTGAACAGACACAGCCCAGTGTATCATATTCCAAGGAGGTAGAAGCCATGGTTCATCTGCTCTTCAAGTTCTCCCCCATCGCCGCCCTGCTCTTCGCTACCGCAGGGTGCGCGGCGCCGGTTACCCCTGACGCCCCGACCGGTCAGGCGCCGCTGACCCTGCACTCGTCGGCGGGCCCGGTCAGCGCCACCTGCGCGGAGTCCCAGTGCCGGATCACCGTCGATGGTGAGGAGGTCATAGAGGTCATGCACTTCGGCTCCGAGGCCGACTTGATCTCGCCGCTGGGAGCCCTGGGCACCCCCGGACGTGATCTCTTCCTGATCAGCGAGAGCCACGGCGACGGGTGCGCCTCCATGAACCGAGTGCTCTGCACGGGCCGCACGGTCCAGGTCACCGAGCCCTTCGGCAACTGCGAGGCCATCAGTCAAGCCGAGTTCACCACCGACGTGGTCTTCGAGTACCCCAGCGCCCGGTTCAGCCTCGACGGCGCCGACGAAGTCCGCCGCCCTCGCCAGCGGTGGGAGGTCAACTCCGCCTGTCGGCTCCGCCAGATCGAGTAGTCACCAGGTCGAGTCGTCACGGTCGCCAGGTCGGCGGCGGAAGCCGCGGCAGGCCTCCGTGATCGGCCGGATCGAGGTGGTCCACAATGACCAGCTCCTCGTACTCGGCGATGTTGACCACGTCGCCGGGCTCCAGAAGCGCCTCGTAGTAGTGATACTCCCCGTCGGGCCAGAAGAGCCCCCGCTCACGGAGGAACCTCTTGACGGCCTCTACGTCGGCGGCCTCCACCTCCTCCACGGGAGACTCCAGATAGTACTCTCCTGCGGCCACTTCGAGCTCCCCCAGGCGCAGATCACCGCCGCCCTGCTCCTGGATCACCCACTCCGGCGGTCGGTAGTCGCCGGGGGTGTCAAAGAGCACGCAGACCTCGTAGGCGATGCACTCCCGGCCAGAGATCGGAGCGCGGACGAGCTCCCCTACGGCCTCGGCTTTCACCCCACTGGCTGCCTTCACGGGCG
>SKON01000127.1 GCA_007120035.1 Myxococcales bacterium | reverse complement strand
GTCGACCCCAGCGCGCCCTCGGGCTTCAACGCCGAGATCCGGGCCCGACCGTCGAGCTTCTCCCGCAACCCCTTGGAGAGGTTCGTCATGCTCTGGAAGTCTTCGGCCAGGTGCTGATAGAGCCACTGAAAGAGCTGGTCCCCACGAAACCGGGGCTCCGACAGGCCTTCTTTCAAGAGGAGGCCTAGCTCCTCTCGGGTGAAGTCCTTCAGATCGACGGTCTGCTCTCCCGATCGGAGAGTCTCGACGGCCCCGGCTACGTGGGATGACATGCTCAACGGTTCAGCTCCTCGAGAAGACCTGCACGTCGCTGAAGAAGTACTTGATCTCCTTGGCGGCGTTCTCCTCGGAGTCCGATCCGTGGACCGTGTTCTCCTCGATCCCCGAGGCGTAGAGGGCGCGCAGCGTCCCTTCGGCGGCCTCGGCGGGGTTCGTGGCGCCCATCACCTCACGGTTGCGAGCCACGGCGTCTTCCCCTTCCAGGACCATCACCACCACGGGACCACGGGTCATGAACTCCACGAGCTCCCCGAAGAAGGGGCGCTCCCGGTGAACCGCGTAGAAGCCCTCGGCTTCCTGCTGGGACAGGTGCACCATCCGCATCGCCACGGGCACCAGGCCCTCTTCCTCGAACCGACCGACCACTTTGCCGATCACGTTCTTTTCCACGCCGTCGGGCTTGATGATGCTCAGAGTCTGTTGAATCGCCATGGGTATCTCCTTGGTCTTGATGATCTGCTCGTTAGAGCAGGGATTGCAGGGTGGTTCCGATATCGGCCGGGGACTTCGCCACGGCGATGCCCGCTTCTTCCAGGGCAGCGATCTTCTCCGCCGCCGTGCCTTTGCCGCCGCTGATGATCGCGCCGGCGTGACCCATCCGCTTTCCGGGAGGGGCCGTGCTACCGGCGATGAATCCCGCCACGGGCTTGGACATATTCGCCTTCACCCAGGCCGCCGCCTCTTCCTCGGCGGTGCCGCCGATCTCGCCGATCATCACCACCGCGTCGGTGTCGTCATCGGCCTCGAAGAGCTCCAGGGCGTCGATGAAGTTCATGCCGTTGATCGGGTCGCCGCCGATGCCGATGCACGTGCTCTGCCCGATATCCAGGCGAGTGAGCTGATCCACGGCCTCGTAGGTCAACGTCCCGGACCGGCTCACCACTCCCACCCGACCGGGGCGGTGAATATGACCGGGCATGATCCCGATCTTGCACTCTCCGGGAGTGATCACCCCCGGACAGTTCGGGCCGATCAGCCGCACGTCCTTGTCGGAGAGATACCGAACGACCTCGACCATATCCAGGACCGGCACCCCTTCGGTGATCGCCACGATCAGCTTCACCCCGGCCTCGGCGGCCTCCAGGATGGCGTCCGCCGCAAACGGCGGCGGCACGTAGATCACCGTGGCGTTGCAGCCCGTCTTCTCCACGGCCTGTCGCACCGTGTTGAACACCGGCACGCCTTCTACCTTCTTGCCCCCTTTGCCGGGGGTCACGCCGCCCACGATCTTCGTGCCGTACTCCAGCATCTGGGAGGTGTGAAAACTCCCCACGGAGCCTGTGATACCCTGCACGATCAGCCGGGTTGATGCATCCACCAGAACGCTCATTGTCTTCCTCTCGTGCTCGGGATTACTTGTTGCTCAATTCAATGGCTTTGCGGGCGCCGTCGCTCATGGAGTCGGCGCTGACGATGTCGAAGGGCGAATCCTTGAGGATCTGCTTTCCCTTCTCCACGTTCGTACCGGCCAGGCGCACCACCAGGGGGACCTGCAGGCCCACCTCTTCCACGGCGGCGACCACTCCTTCGGCGATCACGTCGCACTTCATGATCCCGCCGAAGATGTTGATGAAGATCACCTCCACTCGCTCGTCGCCGGTGATGATCTTGAACGCCTCCGTGACGGTCTCGGCGTCGGCTCCTCCGCCGACGTCCAGGAAGTTGGCCGGCTCCCCACCGTAGTGCTTGATGATGTCCATGGTCCCCATGGCCAGACCGGCGCCGTTGACCATGCAGCCGATGTTGCCGTCGAGGTTCACGTAGCTCAGCCCGTGGGCCTTCGCCTGCAGCTCCGCCGGATCTTCTTCAGCCTCATCGCGCAGCTCGGCGATGTCCTTGTTCCGGTACAGGGCGTTGTCATCGAAGTTCATCTTGGCGTCCAGGGCGATCAGCGCCCCGTCCTTGGTCACCACCAGGGGGTTGATCTCCGCCGTGGAAGCGTCCTTGTCCACGAAGGCCTGGTAAAGGCCCTTCATGAACTTCACCGCCTGGAACACCGACTTGCCTTCCAGACCCAGGGCGAACGCCAACTGGCGAGCCTGGAAGTCGGCCAGACCCAGCAGGGGGTCCACGGCGATCCGGTGGATCAACTCCGGGGTCTCTTCGGCCACGGTCTCGATGTCCACCCCACCTTCGGTGGAGGCCATCAGGACCACCCCCTGGGTGGCCCGGTCGATCACCAGCCCCAGGTAGAGCTCCCGGTCGATATCCACGCCGGTCTCCACGTAGAGGCGCCGCACGAGCTGCCCTTCCGGACCGGTCTGGTGGGTCACCAGGGTGGTCCCCAGGATGGCGTCGGCGTGCTCCTTCACCTCGTCGAGGCTCCGGGCGAGCTTGACGCCCCCGGCCTTGCCCCGTCCACCGGCGTGGATCTGAGCCTTCACCACCCAGAGATCACCGCCCAGAGACTTCGCCGCCTCCAGCGCCTCGTCCACGGAAAACGCCGCCTTTCCTTCCGGCACGGTCACCCCGTAAGCCCGGAAGACTTCTTTCGCCTCATGCTCGTGTATGTTCATTCGCCTCGCCCTTCCCCGTGGAAGTCCAATCACCTGTGAATCGCAAGCGGCTTTCAAAGCCGCCGTCTTAATAGCCATGGCCGACCACCCCGTCAAGCAAGCGGTCCGGGAATAGACACTCGGCACCACGACTCTTTGTGCTATGGTGCCCGCGATGACTGACCGATGCCCCGACGTGGAGGGGGACTTGATACCCGCCGCACCCCGGCCTGTGGAGCTCTGTGAGCCCGGAAAGCCCCTCCGAGTGGTGATCGCCCGCCGATCCTCTCTGATCTACCAGCCCGCCGTCCGGGCTCACGGGTCTTACCTGGAGGTCCGAGGCAAGCGAAACGACCCCGGGGTCGTCCCCTGGGGGTTCTGGGGAGGCGTGCTCATCGCCGCCGTGGCGGTCCTCTTCCTCTTCGACGTGGGATTCACCCGCCTGCGCACCCTCCCGGAGCTTCTCCTGACCCTGGGCCTGATCTCTCTGGGAGGCGTCCTGGTACGCCTCGGCCGCCGGACTTCTCTGAAAGAAGGCGTGATCTGCGAGGTCGACAGCCGCCGCCGAGAGCTGCGATGGCCCACGATGGCTCGCGGCACCGACGCCGTTCTTCCCTTCGGCGAGATCGACTCCCTCCACTACGGCATCGTCCGATTCGTCGACGAAGACCGCCCTCGCTCCGACGGCACTGAAGCCTTCGCCCTCCAGGTGCGCGACCGATCCGGTGCGCTTCACCCCGTGATCGAAGCCTCTCCCGACGCCGAGGAGACCCACCGCATGGGCCTGGCCCTCGCCGCCGCCCTCCAGGTCCGAATGGTCTACGGTGGGGAAGGCATGCGGGAGGACTGATCGTGACCCCCCTGGAATCGACAGATCCCGTCAAGCGAGGCTGGGGCCGGCGCCGCCTCATCCCCATCGCCGGCCTGGTCCTGGCCACCGTCGTCGTCGTCGCCATCCTCAACCCCACCGACGAGTGGCTCCGGGCCGCCATCCTCTGGATCGACACCGCCGGGCCCGTCGGCCTCGTCGCCTTCGGAGGTCTCTACATCGCCGGCACGATCCTCTTTGTGCCGGCCACGATCCTCAGCCTGGCCGCCGGGTTTCTCTTCGGAAACGCAGTCGGCATTGCCCTGGTCTCCCTCTGCACCACCGTCGGCGCCATCGCCGCCTTCTTGATCAGCCGGTACATCGCCCGCCAACAGGTGCAAGCCCTGGTCGAGGGACGCCCCAAGTTCCAGGCCATCGAGCGAGCCGTCTCACGGGAAGGCTTCAAGATGGCCTTCTTGACCCGCCTGGTCCCCATCCTCCCCTTCTCGATCCTCAACTACTCCTTCGGGCTCACCCGGGTCGACGGCCGTCGGTTCACCCTCGCTACCTGGCTGGGGATGTTCCCCACCTCCATCGCCTACGTGTACCTCGGCGCCGCCGCCGGCGATCTCACAAGAGCCCTGGCCATGGACGAGCCCCCCGGCCCCGGCACCTACGCGCTCTGGGGGCTCGGGTTCCTCGCCGTCGTCGCCATCGTCTGGCTGATCACCCACCGGGCTCGCCAGGAGTTGCGCGAGATCCTCGTCGAGGACGCCCCGGCAGATCCTCTCTGAAAACTAGTTGAATATCTCTTCGCAGCTGTCGTCTAATCTGCCATCCTGCCCCACCCTGGGGCGTGAGAATTCCCGAACTCTGGAGACCCTGATGTTTCGATTGAAGACCCCTGTTGTACTGATGCTGGCCTTTGCCTTTCTCCTTCTCACCGCGTGTGGCGGCGACTTCTCCTCCCTCGATGAGGATCTCCGCGTCAGCGACATGAGCTCCGATGAAGTAGCCACCTACTGCGAAGACGAAGAAGATTTCTTCGATAATAACGTCACCGACGACGAGGCCCTGGAGGCGAGCTGCGCCACCTTGTCGATCTTGATGACCGCTTTCGCCGGGGCCTTCGCCGGAGACGACGAGGAAGCCGATCTCGTCACAGTGTGTGACAACTTCTACACCGAATGCCTCGAAGAGGAAGGAGAGTCCACCAACGGAGACGGCGGCTCCTGCCTCGACCGCTACGACAAGGCCGAGTGCACCGCTACTGTGGGCGAATTTGCCGACTGCCGCCGGGAAGTCGTGGAAGGCTTGAAAGACGTAAACCGTGAGTTCACCTGCGAGATCTTCGCCGATGAAGACGCGATGGAAGACGATGACCACCCCCTCGGCATCGCACTGGACAAGTTCCTCGAGGGTGGGCCCGCCTGCACCATCGTGAACGATAAGTGCCCCGTGGCTGAGGACGAAGAAGGCGAGGACTGAGCACATCCCTGTAGGATCGTTCCTACCAACGAGCGCGGGCGTACCTCCACGCCCGCGCTCGTCCGTTCTTGCGTCCCTAAGCCCGTTGACACTCCTTCAACCCCTGTGCTGTATTCCCGCGGTGACCCTGTTCTACCCACGAAGGAGCCCACCGTGACCTCGATCCTCTCCCAACACCGCCGCAGCCACATGTGCGGCGATCTTCGCGCCGAACACGTCGGCCAGACCGTCACCCTCATGGGCTGGGTCTCACGACAGCGAGACCTGGGGGGAATGATCTTCATCGATCTTCGCGACCGCGCCGGCCTGGTGCAGCTGCGGTTTGATCCGGAACGAGACGGCCCCTTGAGCGAAGAAGCTGCTCGTCTTCGGTCCGAGTGGTGCGTCGCCGTCCGGGGCGAAGTGGTCAGCCGGGGGACAAATGTCAACGACGAGATGCCCACCGGCGCCGTCGAGGTGGTCCCCACAGAGCTCGAGGTCTTCTCCGAGGCCAAGACTCCCCCCTTCTTGATCCGCGAGGACACCGATGGCAACGAAGATCTCCGCCTGAAGTATCGGTACCTCGATCTCCGTCGGCCGCCCCTGCAGCGGGCCCTCCTGATGCGAAGCAAGGTCAACGCCCTGACCCGGGAGTACCTGCTCAGCCAGGGCTTCGGCGAGTTTGAGACCCCCGTCCTCACCCGCTCCACCCCGGAAGGGGCCAGGGACTACCTGGTGCCGGCCCGGATCCACCCCGGCAAGTTCTACGCCCTCCCCCAGTCGCCTCAGATCTTCAAACAGCTCCTGATGATCTCCGGCTTCGATCGGTACTTCCAGATCGTCAAATGCTTCCGCGACGAAGACCTGCGAGCCGACCGTCAGCCCGAGTTCACCCAGATCGACATGGAGATGTCCTTCGTCGACGCCGATCAGATCATGGAGATCTGCGAAGGCCTGGTGGCCACCATCTTTCAGGGGGCCCTCGGTCTCGACGTGAGCCCGCCTTTTGAGCGCCTCACCTACGACGAGTCCATGCGCCGCTTCGGCGTCGACAACCCGGATCTCCGATTCGGCCTCGAGATCGTGGACCTCGCAGAAGAGGTCGCCGACTCCGAGTTCCGGGTCTTCTCCGGGACCGTTCAAAACGGTGGGGCTGTCCGAGCCATCTGCGTCCCCGGCGGCGCCGAACGCTTCAGCCGCAAAGACATCGGAGAGCTCGAGGACTTCGCCAAGGTCTACGGCGCCAAAGGCCTGGCCTGGGTCAAGCACACCGAGGAAGGCCTCTCCGGAGGGATCTCCAAGTTCCTCTCCGCCCTGGAACAGGAGGGCATCGCCTCCAAGATGGGCTCCACCGTGGGATCCCTGATCCTCTTCGTCGCCGCCGACGAGCCCGTGGTCTGCGCCTCTCTCGGCAACCTCCGAAAGGAGCTCGGCAAGCGCCTGGAGTTGACCGACCCCTCGGACTTCCGGTTCTGCTGGATCACGGACTTCCCCATGTTCGAGTACGACGAAGACGAGGACCGCCTCCAGGCCATGCACCACCCCTTCACCAGCCCCACCGAAGAGGACCTCCAGAACCTCGACGGCGATCCCCTGGCCCTGCGCACCAACGCCTACGATCTGGTCCTCAACGGCAATGAGATCGGCGGCGGGTCGATCCGGATCCACCGCCAGGACGTGCAGGCCCGGATCTTTGAACTCCTGGGTCTCTCCGCCGAAGAGGCGGAGAATAAGTTCGGGTTCTTCCTGGAAGCCTTGAAGTACGGTACCCCGCCCCACGGCGGCATCGCCTTCGGGATGGACCGCCTGGTCATGCTCCTGGCCAAAGCCGACAGCATCCGTCAGGTCATCGCCTTCCCCAAGACCACCCGGGCTGCCGACATGATGGCCGACGCCCCGAACATCGTCGAAGATGACCAACTTCGGGAGCTTCACCTGACCTCCACGGCCCCCACCGGCGAAGAGACAGGCTCATAAGCCATTGTTTTTTGACACTTTTTCGGACTAACGCCGACCCAGCCGTGGTTTCGACACCGTTTGAGGAGCACCTCGACGCGGTGTTGACACTTCTTGACCCATCACAGTAGCTTACCGGCTCCCCACGAGGAGGCGCCGAACGCCATGGGCCACACGAGGCCCGGGGACAAAGCCTGGTTTCGATTATCGGAGCGTGGAATCAATGCCGAGAACATTTAAAGCAACCGTCGCACTCATCGCGGTTCTGGGTCTCGTGGCCCTCATGGCCATCATCAGCATCGTCATGACCCACCAGAATCAGAAAACCCTCCTCCAGGTCCAGCGGGACATGCAGGGGGTCAACAACTCCATGGCTCGCATCCAGAGCCAATTGGAGCGAGGCGTCGCTGTCGCCGGTCACGCCACAGGCACCGCTTCCGGCGACCGGTTCGCCGACGCTCTCAATGATCCCGACAACCTCCTGAGCCGCCCCACGGATCAATTGATCCACCCTGAAGCTGTCCCCGGCGGCACCCTTCGACGGGCCATCGGCAGCGATCCGGCCGGCTTCAACTGGCTGACCGAGAACTCCGTGGACGTCCGGGAGATCCAAACCTACGTCCACGAGTACGTCGCTCGCCTGGACTTCAACGACCCCGACTCTTATGCGCCTCAGCTCGCCTACAAGGTGACCGCTAACGAGGACCGCACCGAATACATCATCCACCTCCGAGATGACGTCTACTGGCAGCGACCCAACGTGGACACCAGCGACCCCCGGTACGAATGGCTCATGGAGCCCCGGAAGATGACCGCCGAAGACCTGGTCTTCTTCTTCGACATGGCCCGACACCCCGAAGTGGAGGCCGCTCATATCGCCAACTATGTCCAGGATATCGACACTGTTGAGGCCATCGACGATTACACCGTACGGGTCACCTGGGAGCGTTCCCTCTATCACTCCGAGTCCACCACCCTCGACGCCTATCCCCTTCCCAAGTGGCTCTTCTCCCGGGACCGCGACGGGGAGCTCTTCGATGAAGACACCATTCCCAACCAGTTCAACAACCACTGGTCCGTCGACACCCCGATCGGCGTCGGCCCCTATCGGTTCGTCCGGTTTGATGCCGGCAACCGGGTCCTCCTCGAGCGCAACGAAGACTACTGGGGTACCCCGCCTCCCATCGACCGCATCGAGTATCAGATCATCCGCGACCCCGAGCAGGCTTTTGCCCGTCTCCTCAGTGGATCCCTGGACTTCCTCTACCGTATGTCCGAGCCTCGGTACCGCTCCGAGATCGTCGACGGCGGTGCCAACAGCCCCTTCCAAACCGGTGAGTTGGAGTACGGCAAGGTCGACGCCTTCGCCTACTTCTATATCGGTTGGAATGCCGACAAACCCCTCTTTGAGGACCGGCGAGTCCGCACGGCCATGAGTTACGCCCTCGATAAAGAGGGGATCATCGAAAACGTCTTCATGGGCCTCGGCGTCCCCCAGCCCGGCCCCTACTATCACGACCACCCCGCCAACAACCCCGACATCGAGCCCATCCCCTTCGATCTCGACCGGGCCGCCGAGCTCCTCGACGAAGCCGGCTGGGTCGACACCACGGGCGACGGAATCCGAAACAAGACCATCGGCGGCGAGGTCGTGCCCTTCCGCTTCACCCTGGTCTCCTACAACCGACCCACGGTTCGAAGCTGGGTCGCCGTCTACCAGGAGACCCTCCGAGAGCTGGGCATCGACATGCGCGCCGACTTCGTCGACTGGGCCTTGATGCAGAACCGCATGGAAGAGAAGAACTTCGACGCCTTCACCGGCGGCTGGGGGCTGGGCTGGAGCATCGATCTCTATCAGATCTGGCACTCCAGTCAGGCCGACATCCCCCGTGGCTCCAACCGCGTGGGCTTCCGCAACGACGAGGCCGACGATCTCATCGAGACCCTCCGGGAGACCTTCGACCCCGACGAGCGGCTCGCCCTCTTGCATCGATTCCACGAGATCGTTCACGAAGAGCAGCCCTACGCATTCTTCTACGCCCCGCGGGAAGTCAACGCCTGGAACCCGAGCCTGAAAAACGTCGTCTTCCAGCGAATCCGTCCCCAGACCTACTCCCTGCCCTGGTACTTCGAGGACGGGTCCAACTGACGAGTTCCGATCTGTGGACTGCCTGTTCCCGGGCACCAGCGGCGAGACGACATGACGCTCTACATCCTCAAACGCATCCTGTTGATGATCCCGACCTTCGCGGTCATCTCCATGATCATCTTCCTGGTCCTGAACCTCGCTCCCGGGGATCCGGCAGCACGGGCGGCCGCCGACGGCACCGAAACGGTCTCCCAGGACGCCCAGGAGTCCTATCGAATCTTCAAAGAGCAGTTCAACCTCGATAAGCCGATCCTGGTCAACACCCGGTACAACCTCCGCCTCGACCAGGTCGAAGAGGAAGTCCGCGTCATCGCCGACTTCCGGCGCCCCATCTGCCCCGACCCGGAGCTCTTGGCCGCCCAGGAGGAAGAGGACGAGCTAGCTGCCTTCGCCCCCGAGACGCCTCCCGCAGAGGAGGAGCCCGAGCTGGAGATCGCTGACGAGGACGACGGCAATTGCATCGACGTCGCCGACCGCCCCCGATCGCCCCGGATGATGCAGGCCCAGGAGGATCTCCCCAACTGGGGTGACTACGCCGTCGCCCACCTCCTGACCATCGCCCGCGACCACGAGCGCCTGGACATGCGGATCACCGCCGCCAACCAGCTCTCCACCAACGCTCGCCGACCTCTCGTCCGCCGGTCCGACCCCGATCCACCGCCAGAGATCCGCGACCTGAACCGCGATATCAGCCGAGAGAACAACACCCTCCGGGGCTGGCGAGTCCCCCTGGCCGCCGAGCCCGAGGTCGTCGACGCCATGGTCGAGGAGAACTGGGAGCCCTGGTTTGAGGAGAACCGCCACCGCTTCGAGTACTCCTCCGGCGATAAGGTCCGGATCTTCTTCACCGACACCCGGTTCGCCCGGTACTGGGCCAACCTCTTGACCCTGGATCTCGGCCTGAGCACCGTGGACCGTCGCCCCGTGCGCACCACCCTCTTGCAGAAGCTCCCCTACACCATCACCCTGAGCTTCTTCGCGATCCTTATCGCCTATCTGATCAGCGTCCCCCTGGGCATCTGGAGCGCGTACAACCAGAACACCAAGCGCGATCAATTCGTCACGGTGCTCCTCTTCGTCCTCTACAGCCTGCCCAGCTTCTTCACCGCCGTCCTCTTGATCGAGTTCTTCGCCGTCGGCCGGCCCTTCTCCTGGTTCCCCGCCGGTGGCTTCATAGACCCCAACGCCGATGGCTGGCCCCTCTTGAACCAGCTCGGGTCCATCGCCTGGCATATCGTCTTGCCCGTCCTCTGCCTGACCTACGGGTCTCTGGCGGCCCTGAGCCGGTATGCTCGGACCGGGCTCCTCGACGTGATCCGGGCCGACTACATCCGGACCGCTCGGGCCAAAGGCCTCTCGGAGCCGATGGTGATCATGAAGCACGCCGTCCGCAACGGCATGATCCCGATCCTGACCCTGCTCGGGACCCTCTTGCCGGCCCTGGTGAGCGGCTCCATCGTGATCGAGTTCATCTTCAACATCCCCGGCATCGGGCTTTACCTCTTCGACAGCATCTTCATGTACGACTACAACGCCATCATGGGATGTCTGCTCTTGTCCACGGCGATGACCTTGGTCGGGTTGCTGATCTCCGACATCAGCTACGCCATTGTCGACCCCCGGATCACCTTCGACTAGTCAGCTCAGTGACGGACCGCAATGACCGAAACCTCCAAAAAGCGCCCCCCCTCTCCGGAGTATCAGACCTACGGGGAGATCGTCTGGGGACAGTTTAAGAAATACCCCGTCAGCTACTACAGCCTCTGGGGGGTGGTCGGGCTCTTCATCTTGGCTATGGTCTGCCCCCTGATCGCCCTGAACGTCCCCTTTTACCTCCACGTCCCCGAAGGGGTCGGCCCCGAGCGCCTGCAGGGCACCAGCTACCCCTGGTTGATGGCCCTCTTCGACCGCAACTTCTTTGAGAGCGGCGTCGACATCTTCTTCAACTTCCTCCTCTTCTACGTCCCCCTGGTGCTCCTGGCCTTCACCTTCCTCACTCGCCAGCGACCCGGCGAAGACAAGGCCAAGTGGAAGAAACGGCGCATGCGGTTTCTCGGCATCGCCTCCGTAATCGGGGTAGGGATCTTCATCTTCCTCTACTACCAGGACTTCCGTCAGCCCTACGTCAACTACAAGGCCCTGGCCGAGCTCGACGGCGTCACCGCGATCTTCCCCTTCATCGACTACAGCTACCGGGACGTGAACCTGATGGCCGTGATGCAGGGCCCCAGCATGGAGCACTTCCTGGGGACCGACCGGGAGGGCCGCGACGTCTTCACCCGGCTTCTCTACGGGACCCGGATCTCCCTGACCATCGGCGTCGTGGCCGTGAGCATCTACACTGCCATCGGCCTCTTCTTGGGAAGCCTGGCCGGATTCTTCGGCGGCCGTGTGGACACCATCGTCCTGCGGCTCATCGAGATCATGATGTGCTTCCCCGTGCTCTTCCTGATCCTGACCCTGGTCGGATTCCTCGACGAGCCCTCGATCTTCCACATCATGCTCATCATCGGCCTCACGGGCTGGACCGGCATCGCCCGCCTGGTCCGTGGCGAATTCCTACGGTTGAGAAACCAGGACTTCGTCCAGGCTGCCATTGCCCTGGGCTTTGACCGGGCCCGGATCATCTTCCGCCACGTCATGCCCAACGCCGTCCAACCCGTGTTCGTCGCCGCCACCTTCGGGGTCGCCGGGGCGATCCTCATCGAAGCCACTCTGAGCTTCCTCGGCGTCGGTCCGGCCAACGCTCCCAGCTGGGGGCAGATCCTGACCACGGGCCGAAACACCCAGCAGATGAGCCTGATCCTTTCGGCGGGCTTCGCCATCTTTGTCACCATCAGCCTCCTCAACCTCATCGGTGAGGGGCTCCGTGACGCGACTGACCCCAAAATGAGGAAGTAACATCCATGTCGAGCGCACACGACAACGACGCCGATGAGGTCATCCTCAAGGTCGACGGCCTGAAGACTCACTTCTTCACCGACGACGGCGTCCTCCCCTCCGTCGATGGCGTCAGCTTCGAGATCCGGCGAGGGCGAACCCTGGGGCTGGTCGGCGAGTCGGGCTCCGGAAAGTCCGTAACCTCTCTGAGCATCCTCCGCCTGATCCCGGACCCTCCCGGCAAGATCGTCGCCGGCGAGATCCAATTCGGCGGCCGGGATCTCACCAAGATCTCCGTGCCCGCCATGCGGAAGATCCGGGGCAACGAGATCTCCATGATCTTCCAGGAGCCCATGACCAGCCTCAACCCGGTCTTCACCGTGGGCAACCAGATCGTGGAGGCCATCCTCCTCCACCAGGATATGACCTACCCCGAGGCCCGGGAGTACGCCATCGACATGCTCGCCAAGGTCGGGATCCCCGCCCCGGACAAGCGTATCGACGAATACCCCCACCAGATGAGCGGGGGGATGAAACAGCGGTGCATGATCGCCATGGCCCTGGTCTGTAATCCACAGCTCTTGATCGCCGACGAGCCCACCACCGCCCTGGACGTCACTATTCAGGCCCAGATCCTGGATCTCCTCAAGCAGCTCCAGGAAGACGTCGGCATGTCGATCCTCTTCATCACCCACGACCTCGGCGTCGTCGCTGAGACCTGCGACGACGTCGCCGTGATGTACGCCGGCCGCATCGTGGAGTACGGCGACGTGTTCACCGTCTTCGAAAACCCCGCTCATCCCTACTCCATCGGCCTCTTCAACAGCCTCCCCACGGTGGAGACCGGAAACGACTCCAACCGCCTCTACGTGATCCCCGGCATGGTCCCCCGACCCCAGGACTTCCCCTCGGGGTGCCGATTCCGGACCCGCTGCGAGTTCGCCACCGAGAAATGCTCCCAGCTCCCTCCCACGGTGGAGCTCGAGGACGGACACCAGGCCGCCTGCTGGTACGCCGAAGAGGTCCGGGCCGGCACCAAAGAACGCACGGGCGTCTCCGACGACCTCGACGCGCCCATGCCTGCCCCCGACACCGACGGCTCCCTTGAGACACCGGCGGAGTAACCGCCCCACCGCAGGATGACATCGATGACTGCCGCACCCACCGACACCCGCGAACCCCTTCTTCAGGTCCGAAACCTCAAGAAGTACTTCCCCATCAAAAAGGGAATCCTCAACCGCACCGTGGGCTCCGTCAAAGCCGTCGACGGCGTGAGCTTCGACATCTTTCCCAACGAGACCGTCGGCCTCGTCGGCGAGTCCGGATGTGGGAAGACCACGGCCGGTCGGTCCTTGCTTCGCCTCATCGAGCCCTCCGACGGCGAGATCATCTACCAGGGCCGAAACCTGGTCGATCTCAACACCAAGGAGATGCGAAAGGTCCGCCGCAAGCTCCAGATCATCTTTCAGGACCCCTACTCCAGCCTGAACCCCCGGATGACCGTGGAGGACATCATCGGTGAGGCCATCGAGTTCCACGGCGTCGCCAAAGGCGATGAGGTCCGGAGCATGGTGGAGAGCCTCCTGGAGCGCGTCGGCCTCCAGCCCTCCTACGTGATGCGCTACCCCCACGAGTTCTCCGGCGGGCAGCGCCAGCGCATCGGTATCGCCCGAGCCCTGGCCCTCAACCCGGACTTCATCGTCTGCGATGAGGCGGTCAGCGCCCTGGACGTCTCCGTTCAGGCCCAGGTCATCAACCTCCTCCTGGACCTCCAGGATGAGTTCAACCTCAGCTACCTCTTCATCGCTCACGACCTCTCCGTGGTCCGCCACATCTCGGACCGTATCGCCGTGATGTACCTCGGACAGGTCATGGAGCTCGCCGACTGCGACACCCTCTTCGGTCGGGCCTTCCACCCCTACACCCAGGCCCTCCTGTCGGCCATCCCCCTGCCCAACCCCCGCCGCAAGGCCCACCGGGTGATCCTCAAGGGCGACGTCCCCTCCCCCATGAACCCCCCGAGCGGCTGCCGGTTCCACACCCGCTGCCCCTCCTGTTACGAGCCCTGTCGGACCATCCAGCCCACCTCGGTGGAGGTCGAGCCCGGGCACTTCGTGGCCTGCCACCTCTACGACCCGGAACACACCACCAAAGACTCCTCCACCTGGAAGAGCCTCCCTGATCTGCAATGGATCGCCAAAGGTGGGGCCCCCGCCAACCTCCCACCGGCGGTCCAGCGGGTGATCGAGGAGCTCACCGGCACTCCGCCACCGGAGACCGATGGCGACCGAGGAGTTCCCGAAGAGGACGCGACCCCCGAGGAGGAGGACGCGACTCCCGACGAGGAGGACGCGACCCCCGAGGAGGAGGACGCGACCCCCGACGAGGAGGACGCGACCCCCGACGAGGAGGACGCGACCCCCGAGGAAGAAGAGACCCCGGACCTCGACGAATCCGACGAGGAGCTTGACCTGGAGGCCTCCTCCGACATGGAGGAGACGGAAAAGTCATAGTCTGGGCCCAGCTCGGACTCGGCCCAGAATCTTGACACTCCCCGGAGGCAATGCGACCATCGCCTCCGAGCTCACCCTTGCCGCGAGACTACCCCTCGTTTCGATGCCCCCCACGGAGGAACTGCCTCTCATGTTCAGCGTAACGATCAGCGAGAAAGGCGGGCAGCAGCGAAAGCAGGACTTCTCCAAGCCTGAGATCATCATTGGCCGGGTCAAGGGCAATGATGTGGTGCTCCCCAAGAGCAACGTCTCCAAGCAGCACACCAAGATCACACTCCGGGACCAGACCTTCTTCATCGTCGACCTGATGAGCACCAACGGGACCTACGTCAACGGGCGCAAGGTCACCCAGGAACAGCCGCTCTCGGAAGACGACAAGATCTACATCGGAGACTTCATCCTCCAGCTTCAGCGGGTGAGCCAGATCAGCCCCCAGCCGCCTCAACCGCCCCCGGGCGGCCCCGGCCCCGGTGGCCGGCAAGGGCGTCAGTTTCCCACGGTAATGGACGGGCATCAGCCCCGCCCTGGCGGGCCTCCCACCCCTCCCGGCGCGTCGCAGTCGCAGCCCTCACAACCGCAGCCGCAGCCCTTCAACCAGCCCCGACCCACCCCGCCGCCTCAGAGGAATCCATCGGCCGCCGGTGACCTTCCGCTCAACCCCCCAAACCCCCTGCAAGACCTGCCCAGCGGAAGCCTCACCCCTGTCCCCGATGACGATCTGCGTGCCACCATCGGCGACGCCGAGGCCCCCCTGAAGTTTGCCCAGGTGGAGCCTCTCGACCCCGAGCCGGCGCCGTCTCCGAGCCCCCGGCCCGGCCCGGGACCATCTCCGAGCCCCTTCTCCGGTAGCTCCTCGTCTCCCTCCTCTCCCTCCCCCTCGCCAAAACCCGCCAGCCCTCCTCGCTCACCGGCACTGTCGGCGCCAACCCCTCTGAAGAGCGATTTCGACGAGTCCTTCCATCGGGCACAGCAAGACGTCGCCCGGGCCTTCTTCGAAAAGGTCCCCGCCGCCGATCTCCCCCTGGAGTACCCCCTGCCTCCGGGGCCCCAGAAATCTCAGATCGAAGGGGCCGTCGCCGCCGCTGTTCAGATCGTCGCCCCTCAGGTCGACCGAACCCTTCTCAAAGAGCGGTTTACTCGCCAGGCCATCGGGCTGGGCCCCGTAGAAGACTACCTGGACGACCCCGCGATTCAGTCCATTTACGTCAACGCCCCGGATCGTATCGTCCTCCGACGGGACGGAGCGCTCTCGGTGGCGCCCTACATGTTCGCCCACCCCGATCTCCTCGACGTCGCCGCCCGCCGACTCCTCGGGCCCCAGGAAGCGCCACCCCTCTCCGACGAGGTCCGGTTCAGCGACGGCACCCGGGTCCACATCTTGATGCCCCCCCTGGCGGTGGATGGCCCGGTGCTGACCATCCGCAAGCCCCACCAGTCCTTCCCCGGCCTGGACGAACTCGCGTCCTCCGGGGCGATCACCTCGGGCATGGCCGAGTTCTTGAACCGCGCCGTGGAGGCTGGCCGGTCCATCCTCATCGCCGGGCCTACCAGCGCCGGAAAGACGACGATGTTGGCCGCTCTGGTACGCCATATCGCCCCCTCCTCCCGGGTCATCGCCGTCGAAGAGCACAGCCAACTTCCCCTGACGGAGCCCTCCTTCATCCGTCTGGAGGCCAACCCCTCATCGGGCGTGGACATGCGGTTCTTGGTTCAGAACAGCCTGGGAATGCACCCGGAGCGGCTCCTGCTCGACGAGTGCCGCGGCGCCGAGGCCTACGATTGGGTCACCGCCACGGCGAGCGGCACCAACGGCAGCATGATGACCCTCCACGGAACCAGCGCCAACGATGCCCTGGGCCGCCTGGAGAGCATGTGCCTCCTGGGCACCACGGACATCTCTCCTCGGGGTCTCCGAGAGCAGATCGCCCGGGCCGTCGACCTGATCATCGTCCTCCATGGCACCACGGAAGGCTCGTTCCGAGTGCAGCAGATCTCCGAGCTTCAGGGCGTCGATCTCGACGCCTTCCGGATTAACGACATCTTTTATTATCGCGTCGAAGGAACCGCCGGAGCCTTCCATCCCACCGGCTACATTCCTCTCTTCTACGAAGATCTCCGTCACGCCGGTCTCGACGTCGACCTGGACATCTTTCGCGAGTAAGTCCGGCTTCCCCTTTTCGACCTTTTTGCGTTCGGTGAGTACCTCATGTTTACCCTCACCATCGAAGACCAGAACGGACAGGTGGCGGACACCTTCTCCTTCGATCACGGCTCCTACGTGGTGGGCCGTCTCGACGGCTGCGATATCGTCCTCCCCTCCAACAGCGTCAGCCGGGAGCACGCCCGGATCTTTATCCAGGATGGCCGGTGCTATATCGAAGATCTGGGCAGCGCCAACGGCGTGATCGTCGACGGTCAGCGGGTCCTCAAGACCCGTGACCTCGGCACGGCCAGCCAGATCCGGGTCGGCGATTACTACCTCTATCTGGAGTTCCAGCAGGCCTCCAAGATGAGGGACCAAGACGTCCGAAGTACCCTCTTCATCGACTCCGGAAACGAACACCACAAGTTGGTTCGGATCAACGACTCCTTCGCCGGCGAGGAGTTCAGCTTGTCCGAGCAGGAGAACACCATCGGTCGCACCGATGATAACTTCATCCTCCTCTCCGACACCTCCATCAGCCGTCACCACGCGGTAGTCCTGCGCCACGGAGACCTCTACGCCGTCGAGGACCGGGGCTCCTCCAACGGAACTCGTCTCAACGGCAAACCCGTTCCCGTGGGGACTCGACGAGAGCTGACTCCCGGCGACCGGGTGGAGTTCGGCAACGTCGAGTTCATCTTCGTCCCCGGATCGGACTCCGTGGATCTCTCCGCCTACGCTCAGCAGCGCAACGCCGGGCCCCTGAGCAACTACGCCGGCCTGGCCGCGTTGGTCGTCGTCGGCCTGATCGTCGGAGTCCTCCTGGTCTACGGACTGATGCAATGGATGGGCGACGACGGCCCCTCGGAGAACATCGTCGAAGATCGGCTCGTGGAACTCATCGCCACCACCGAAAGCCATCTGGCCATGGGCAACTGGGACGCCGCCACGACCACCCTCGACGAAGCCCTGGCCCTGGCCCCGGAGCATGACCAGGCCCAGGCCCTCCGGGCTCAGGTCTCTGTCGAACGTGAGGCCGCAGAGCTCCTAAGCCGTGGCGAGAGCCTCAGCGAACAAGGCCTCCACGAGGACGCCCGGGCCCTCTTGCTCCAGATCCCGCAAGGTACCCGGTCGGCCCAACGAGCCGAGCCCACCCTGGCTCACCTGAACCGCACGGTCTCCTACAACCTCAGGAGCGAGGCGACTCGAGATCTGCGGCGCGGGGAGACCGATCTCTTGGAGATCCACCAGAAGGTCGTGCAAGCCCTTCAGATCATCCCTGAAGACCAGGAAGCCCGAGACCTCCTCGCCGAAGTCGAAGAGCGTCTCGAAGAAGAAGGCGTGGAGTTCGAGCCTTTCTAGTCCTCTCGGTCTCCTAGGATGGCCACTTCCACGAGCTCTTCGCCGAAGAGCTCCACTTGCCACTGCAAGAGATCATCAAACCCCTCCAGATCCGACACCTCTTCAGGAGGCGCCGCTGCCACTTGCGTCAGCGTGTCATTGGTGGCGATGAACTCCGACGGGAGGTCGAACTCCTTCGCCTTGGCGTTTCGCCACTTGCGCAACGCCTCAAAACGAGCCCGCTCCCGGGGTCCCGGTCGCTCTCCACGGCGGGGCAGCTCCGCCGGTGGCTCGTCGATCTTCTCCGCCCGCTCCAGCGTCTCTAAGAGCTGCTCCTGTTCCCTCTCACTCAGCTTCTGGACATGCTTCTTGCCCCCCTTCAGGTCCGCCATCGACCTCGGCGGCCGCTTTGAAAGACCCGCCAGGTGATGATCGGGAACCACCAGAAAGGCCGCCAGGTTTCGCTCCTCACACACCTCGTGACGCCACCGATACAACTCCTGTAGCCGGGCCCGCTGCCGTCCGTTGAAGTTCTTCGCCGCTTTGATCCGCCGCCACCGCTCCGGATCAAAGGGTCGCTCCTGATACCGAGTCTCCCGGGCCACCCACTCACAAGTCTCTTCGAAGGCTTGCCACCAGGGAGACTCCGCGAGCTCCTCGGCCAATCGATCCCTGAGCTCCAGCAGATGATCCACATCGGAGCCGGCATACCGCAGCGCCTTCTTCGGCAGCGGCCGGGTCGTCCAGTCAAACTTCTGCATCCCATCAGGGATCTTCACCCCCAACACTTCCTCGGTCAGCCACGACAGCTTGCTCCGCCGATACCCCAGAAACCGGGCCGCCAGCTCCGTATCAAAGAGCCCTCGAAGGCCTCGCTGGTAGTCCCGATCCAGCTCTCCCAGATCGTTCCGCGCCGAGTGCAGAACCTTCTCCACCGCCGGGTCCTCCAAGACCTCAAAGAGACTCTCCAGGCCGCCGTCTTCCATGGCCTCCGAGATGGGATCGACGAAAGCGACCTCTCCACCGGTTTCCCCGCCAGCCAATTGGATCAAACAGATCCGAGGGGTGTAGGCCCGAAAGTGACTGCTCTCCGTGTCCAGAGCCAGCACAGGCCGAGCATCCAAGACCTCCTCCAGGTACTCTTGTAGGGCCCTCCCCTCCTCGATCCACCGCGGGTCCTCGACGCTCACCGACCCTCCAGCTCTTCCACTCGCTCTCTCATCAGGTCGATCAGCTCGTCCCAGCCGTCCTCGTCGATGATCGGCACATAACCCTCTCGATAGGTCTCCTCCAAGCTGATGTCGTCGACCACCAGATCGTAGATCCGCCACTCACCCTCGTGGCGATAGAGGCGGTACACCACCTCTTCACTGCGATCCTGATGCCGGATCGTGGCGGGCACGAACGCTCGATCTCCTCGCACTCGCGCCGCCTCATAAGAAACGGTGTAGTCCTCTCGTACCTGGTGGCCACTGAGCCGGTCCTCGTAGTTGGCCTGCAGGAGTCGTCGCAAGAGCGTTAAGAACTCCTCGCGCTCCTCGTCAGTGCGCTCCTCCCAGTGTCGCCCCAGAGAGAGCTTGGCGAGCTGGGCGAAGTCCAAGCTCTCGTCGATCACCGCTCCCAACCGCGCGGTCCGCGACGGGCTCTCCGGCTGGGCCAGCACGTCAGCGACAGCGTTGGTTCGCTCTTGGACCACCCCCTCCGGGGTCGACGCCATGGCCTGCGGGGCAGCCACGAGCACAAAGGCCAGCGCCACGGTTACGATAGTGATCAGGGTGCGAAGCATATCGATTCCTCTCCAGGGAACGTCCAGTTGGTCCTCACTCAGACGAAGGCTCCCCCGTCGGCATTCATTCTCCGTCGCGAGAATCGTCGAGATCCTCGAGCCCCACCGCCCGGGCCAACTCGGCGCGGGCGTTCAAGTAGGTGTGGGTCGCTTCCAATTGGGCCACCCGCGCCTGGTAGTACGCTCGCAGGGGATCGATGGCGTCCCGCAGATCCCCTCGCCCCACCTGGGTCTGCAGCCCGTACTGATTCCTCCACCGCCGGGCCGCGTCATACCGACGGCCCTCGATATCGACCCGCTCCCGAGCATCTTTCGCCGTACGCCAGGCCTGCTCGATCTCTAATCGGAGACCTCCCAGAGCTCGCTCCTCCTGAGCCTCGATCTGTACCTCCAGGGCCCGTGACTCCTGCAGGCGACCGTACTGCTGGGCGAAGTCCAGGCGCCACTGCAGTCCCAGGGCCATCCCGAAGGTCAGGCTGCTGAACGGGTTGGAGTAGGGCCGGGTGTAGAGCGTCTCGGAGTCGATACACGGCCCGTCGGGGTCCACCCTTCTGCACACACGCTGAAACGCCGGGCTCTTGTTAGACCACCCGAACCCAAAGTCAAAGGCCACGAAAAGATTCGGATAGAACTCGGCTCGCTGCAGGTCCGTCTGGGTCCGTCGGGCCTCCACGGCCAGCTCCAACTGCCGGATCTCCGGGCGATGGACCCGCGCCAGCTCCTGGTAGTGCTCCACCTCTTCCAATCCCACGTCGGCCTGCGCCGGAGTGAGCGCCGGGACCTCCACGGGACCTTCCAGGTCGGCGAGGTACCGCAGAGCCGCCTCGGTCAGATCTCCGAGTCTGCGGTTGTCCAAGATCAGCGCGTCGAGCTCGGCGTCGAAGATCTGCAGCCGCCGGAGGTCCTCCGTGGAGAAGTCAGCCTCTCCGAAGGCTCGATCTTCCTCCATCTGCTCCAGGGTGTCCTTGACCAGCCCTCCCCCTTCCTCGATCAACTCCTCGAACGCCCGGGAGAGCTGCCGCCCGTAGTACGCCTGCCTCGCCAGTAAGAGATGATCCTGAATCGCCGCGTCCGCTCGAAGCTCCGAGACATCCACGCCGATCGCCGCCAGCTCTCGGGCCGCGCTGATCCGCCCGAAGGTGTACACCGGTACGGTCACTCGCGCTGTCTGCCGAATGAAAGGACCGATGTTCAGGGCGAAGATCTCGTCCAGATTCTCGTCGATCCGCGACGGATCGGCGTCGGCCGGCACGGGCGCCAATAACGTCTGGGCCTCGATCCGGGGCCACCAGGCCCGATCGGCCCGAAACTGCTGCCACCGCGCGTGGTCCTGACGGGCCTCGTGCTCCTGCACCAGCGGCGCGAACCCACGGGCTCGGTCCAGGATCTCCTCCAGCTCGTACTGACTCTCTCCGGCCTCCTGTGCTGCCGCCGGAGCCACGGCCATCACCATCCCGATCGCGGTGACCACCACCCCGAACCGTCCCGTGACTCGCCGACTCATCGAGGCCCCATGTACTGATAGAGCACACGAGGGGCGGCCTGCTCTTGAGCCTCCGTCGCCGTGGTGTTCACGGCGACCCGAAAGAGCTCCCCGATAATCCCCATTCGATCTTCCGGGGGATACACCACGGGAGGATCCTCGAGGCCCACCTCGTCGGCGAGGTACTCGATGGCGTCCTGCAACGAGCCCAGCTGGTCTACAAGGTCCATCGAATAGGCCTGGCGCCCCGTGAAGATGCGACCATCGGCGATCTCCGACGCCTCGTCGATCCCCATCCCCCGACAGTCGGCCACGTCCTCCACGAACTGACGATGGACGTCCTGAACCATCGCTCTAAACACGGCCTCGTCCTCCGGCGCGAAGGGCTTAAACGGAGACCCCGCGTCCTTAAAATCTCCCGAGGCCACGGTGTGGACCTCCAGATCAATCCGCTCCACGAGCCCTTCGATGTTGAAGAACTGGGTGATCACCCCGATCGAGCCCGTGATCGTACCCGGGTTGGCAAAGATCGTATCCGCCCCGCAGGCGATGTAATACCCGCCGCTGGCCGCCACAGTCCCCATGGACACCACCACGGGCTTGTGCTCCTTCAGTCGTCTGACAGCGCTGTAGATCTCCTGGGACGGAGCCACCGCCCCACCGGGGCTGTTCACCCGCACCACCACGGCCCGCACGGAGTCGTCTTTCTCGAACCGGCGCAGGTTCTCGATCACCTTCTTGCTGTCCATGATCGTGCCGTCCACCTCGACCACCCCGATTCGATCGCCGGGGCCGCCAAAACCATCAGGAGAGAAGGCCGCTACCAACACGCCGATGAAGACCATCAGCCCCAGAAAGAGTCCCCCGAAGATCACCACCAGGGTGACAATGCCACGCTTTTTCATCGTCCGAACTCCTCGGCGAACTCCGTTTCGCGCCCACCGGCGGGCGCATCAGGCTTCTGTCATACCATGGCCTAAGGTCTCGGTGAACCACTCCATGAACCGATCCGTGGCCGCCTCGGAGTAGTTCACGGCCCGGGCGCCCAGATCCCGGGCGGTCTCCGCATCGGCGACCTCAAATGCATGGAACCAGACCGGCGTCTCCTCCTGCATCTGTTCTTTCACCGCGCGCAGATGAGCGAGCTTCCCGGTGGTCACGATCACCGCCCGGGCCTGGCGCACTCCGGCTTCGGTCAAGGTATGAGACTGCTCCCCATCGCCCCACACCGCATCGCACTGCCGATCCAGGAACTGGCTGACCACCATGGGATCATTGTCCACCACCACGACGGGCACGTTGACGGCACGGAACTTCTCATAGAGCAACGCCCCCGCCGTTCCCCCTCCGATCACCACCACGTGCTCCCCACGGCCGGGGCCGCTGAGCTTGGGCCCAGGGTTGGGGTGGAACCTCATCAGCCACCCCACGGACTGCCGGCTGCTCAGCATCGGGGTCACGATCATCGTGACCACCGTCACGATCACGATCAACGCGAAGAGCTCTTCTGAGATCTGCCCCGTCTCCAGACCGGCAAGCCCCACGATCAACGAAAACTCGCTGGTCTGTGCCAGGAGCAGCCCCGCTTCCAGCGCTCCCCGTGAGGTCATCCCGGCCTTCTCTGCCACATAGGCCACCAGGAGCGGCGTGATCACTACCACCACCACGATCAGAAAGAGCGCGTCCAACAAGACCCGGGTCGACGGCACCGTGATCAACGCTCCGAGAGCGATGAAGAAGACCACCATGAAGAAGTCCGTCAGGGAGGTGATCAGCCCTCGGACCAGGCTCCGCGCCGGGAAGCTCGACAGCGACAGCCCCGCAAGGAAGGCCGCCACCACCGCCGGCACCCCTCCCAGGTAGGCCAGTCCCATGAAGGAAAAGAGCACCGCCAGCACGATCAAAAGCAGAGTCTCTTCTTCTTCCCGGTATCGGTTCACCACCTTGGGCAGGACGTAGCGGCCCAGGACCAGCGCCGCCACCACGAGCACCACCGTCACCTCGAAGACCTGCAACATCTCCGCGGTGTTCTCCTCGGACATGGCCCGCAGCACCACGATGGCCCCGATCACCAGCAGGTCCTGGAGCAGGAGCACCCCGAGGATCATCCTCCCGAAGGACTCAAAGAGTTCCTGGCGCTTCTTCAGCACCCTGACGACCACCAACGTGGAGCTCGCCGAGATCGCCAGCGCGATATAGAGCGCCTGTTCCAGGGAGTAACCCGTGCGCAGCGTCAGCCAGCCGGCCAGGCTCGCCAGGGCAAAGAACTGGATCAGCCCCACCTTCAGGGCCAGATCGGTCTGCTTGCCCACTCGCCCCGGCGCCATGTCCAGGCCGGCGGCGAAGACCAAAAACGCCAGGCCCACCTCCAGGATCCCGACCACGAACTCCCGATCGGGCATCATCTGCCCCATCGACAGCGCCAACCCCGCCACGATCAGCAGGGGCACCACGGGGATCCCCACGGCCCGCCCCAGCCCGTAGGCCACGGCGGCGGCGCTCAAGATCACGGCGATCTCAAGCATTGGCCACCTCCTCGTCGGTGAGCACCTCCCGACAGACGCTGGCCCACTCCTGCTTCACCCCGTCTCGTCGCGGCTCCATCAGCAGCGAGACCCCGGCGGCCTCCAGATCCTTGACCACAGACGAGTCGAAGGCGTGAATCGCCGTCGGAATCCCCGCCTCCTTGCCCCGGAAGGCCAACAGGCGATTGGTCTCCTCGATATGCAGAGCGCTCACCAGCAGCCGCGCCCGCTCGAACCCCGCCTCGCTCAAGGTCGCCAGAAAGTTCACGTCCCCCAACATCGTCCGACAGGGCAACCCCACCAGCTTCGAGGCGTCCGTATCCAGGGCCAACACGGTCTCACCGCGCTCGCAGAGACGGGTCGCGATCCCCCGCCCAAGGCTGTTCATACCCACCACGATCACGTGATCTGAGAGCTCCACGTGCTCCTCTTGATCACCCTCCTCGGGAGCCCCGAAGATCCGAAGCACCCCGGTCTTCTTGATCACCCGGTACAACCCGTCGCTGTACAGGATCATGTACGACGACACCGCGATCGTCACCAACCCGACAAGGGCCACCACAGAGAGGATCTCCGCGTCGATCAACCCGGCGGCGAGCCCCATGGTCGCGAAGATGAACGAGAACTCGCTGATCTGGGCCACCGTGACGCTCGTCGAGAACGCCGTCTTCTCCGAGTACCCGCTGCGACCGATGATGAACATGAAGATCAGGGGGTTGCCAATCAGCACGAAGAGCGCCAGCACCCCCGCCGAAAACAGGTGATTCATCGCCGCGTCGAGCTGCATCTGCAGCCCCAGGGTCACGAAGAAGATCGCGATGAAGAAGTTCATCAGCGGGTGAACCCGCCGCTTCAGATCGTGGTTGTAGGGGAGCTGGGCCAGGCTCAACCCCGCCAGAAATGCCCCGATCTCCAGACTGAGGTTCATCTTCTCACTGGCCAGCACGAAGAGGAAGCACCAGCACAAGCTCCATAGAAAGAGGGTCTCCGGGCTCTTCGCCGCCCACTGAAAAGGCCGGGGCAACACCCACCGCGCCGCCACCATCGCCGCCACCAGGAGCCCGGCGGTCCCCAAGAACGCAAACCCGATATCGCCGACCATCGCCCCGAACTCAGGATCCCCCTCGGCCCCGGCCATCCCCGCCAAAAGCGTCAGCGCCGCGATCACCACCATGTCCTGCACCAGGAAGATCCCCACGGCGATCCGCCCATAGAGGCTGTTCAGATCCCCCTTCTGATCCAGGAGCTTCACCACCACCACGGTGCTGCTGAAGGTCAGGGCCACGGCCAAGAACACCGACTCCATCACCGTGAAGCCCAGCAGCCAGGCGATCCCGAACCCTCCCGCCGCGGTGAACACCACCTGGCCGAGTCCGGCTAAGACCGCCACCTTCCCCACGTCCTTGATCTTGTCCAGGCTCAGCTCCAGCCCCACCACGAAGAGCAGGAGCGCGATCCCGAACTCGGCGATCAGATCCACACCGCTGGTGACCTCGATGATCCCCAGCGCCGGCCCCAGCAACAGCCCGGCAACGATGTAGGCCACGATCGAGGGTACCCGGATCCGCTCCGCCAGCAGGACCACGACCAGCCCGGCGCAGATGATCCACCCCAGATCCTCGAGCAACGATACATCAACCACGGAATTGTTCCCTCATCACACTGAACGGGCCACGTTCATAGAACAGAATCCCTCCCACGTCGACAGCCGTACGGATTTGTATTACCGTACTCCTCGCTGACAAGCGGTTCATCATTTTAAGCACGTATCTTCGGAGCCCACACGATGTCTCGTCGTCCCATGTTCCTGGCGGGCCTTCTGGCAGCCCTCTTGCCGCTGGCCCTGGTCTTCTCCGGTTGTGAGCCCCAGTTCACCGACCACGTCTGCGAGTCCGATCTGGACTGCTTCCCCGACGAACGGTGCGTCGTTCAGCGGTGCCGCCCGGCCCCTGATACGGGACCCGACGTCGAGCTCAACGAGTGCGGCGGCACGGAGGTCCTGGAGCACTCCGTCGGCGATCCCTGCGGGCCCTGCGATCTGGACCAGTGGGAGTGCT
This sequence comes from Myxococcales bacterium, assembly GCA_007120035.1. Lineage (GTDB taxonomy): Bacteria > Myxococcota_A > Bradymonadia > Bradymonadales > Bradymonadaceae > SKON01. The sequence goes on along the minus strand of SKON01000127.1, from coordinate 11,136 downwards.
CCGGCACGGAGCTGGTCTGCGATGGCGAGACGGCCTGCCCCGAGCTGGACCTGATCACCACGATCCCCACCAGCATCACCCCCACCACGGCCACCCTGAACGGACGCATCCAGGAGTTCCCCCTCGACGACCTCCTGGAGGTCGGGTTCTGCTGGGCCCTTTCGCCGGAGCCCGGGTTCGACGACGACTGCGCGTCCCTGACTGAAGTGCCGGCCACCACGGGGGACTTCTCCCTCGACGTCGACGGACTGACCGTCGGGACCACCCACTATGTCCGGGCCTACTCCATCACCGACGCCGATGAGATCTTCGCCAACGAGGTGGAGTTCACCACCCAATCCCTCACCCCTGTGCTGGAGACCGACTCTTCGACGGCGGCCGTCCTCCTGAGCTGGGCCCCCGTCGCCGAAGCCACGGGATACGAGATCCTCGCTGACGGCGCCCTCTTGACCACCATCGACGACCCCCTGGTCGACTCCTATGAAGACACCTCGGCCCCGGCGGGATCCCTCTCGGCGCCCCAGAACGGCGCCGCCTCCGAGGGCCGCACCGACGGGATCCGGGTCACCTTCGATCCTCCCGAGGCGACCCCGGGGGACTCCGTGGAGTACGTCCTGGTCGCCCTCTTCGACGGCTCACAGGCTGAATCCGATCCCGTCGATGGCTTCCGGTCGGCGCCGGTCGTCCTGAACTACGAGGTGATGCCCCTGGGAGATGACTGGATCGACATCGGCCTGGACACCGCTTTCCTCGATGAAGACGCCCCGCTCGCCCCGGTGACCCCCGGCGCGGTCACCGCATCCAAGGGTGAGTTCCCCGGCCATGTCCGGGTTCAGAATGGAGGCCCCACCATCGGGACCGCGCCTGCTCGGTCCTACATCGTTCGGGCCCGGATCAGCCCCACAGAGACCACCGCGGAGACCCCCGAGTTCGAAGGCCGACGGGCCACCAGCGCCAGCTTCTCCCGTCAGTGGTACAGGACCAACGGCCCCGACGACGACCCCACGGACTACGAGCCCCTCCCGGGCGCCACGACGGCCACCTTCAACGACGAGTCCGCCCCCGCCAGCGGCTCCATCCGGCACTACCGGGTCGAGATCTCCATCGCCGGCGGCGAGACCACCCTCTCGGACTCGGACTTCGGGTTCCGGGCCCACCCCGGCTCCGTGGGGAACCTCTCCGCCACCAACGTCACCGCCACCTCGGCGGACCTCTCGGCCACGGTCACCAATGACGGCGCTCCCCTGGCCTCGGACCACGGGTTTACCTACTCCTTGAGCCCCAACCCGGTCTTCCCCGCCGACGCCAGCTCCACGGTGGTCAACTTCTTCGAATACGAAGGCAACACCGCCCTCTCGACCACCATCGAAGGCCTGCCCTCGGAGACCACCGTCTACGTCCGAGCCTTCATGCACAACTTCGCCGGCACCAACTACAGTGATGAGTTCTCCTTCACCACCGAGGCTCTCCCGGAGCCGCCGGACTTCACCGCTACGGGCTCGCCCTCCGCCGTGGACCTGAGCTGGACCCCTGTCGATGGCGCCCAGGGCTACCGTATCTGGCGAAACGCAGGGATCGTGACCACAACAGACAGCGGCGACGACGACTCCTTCTCCGACTCCGCCGCCCAGGCTCCCCAGACCAACCTCTCGGGGCTCACCGTAGAGCAGGTCAACGACACCGCGGTCCTCTCCGCCAACCCCATCACGGGATCCGACGGGAGCATCGCCACCTACGAGGTCGCCGCCATCAACGACGCCGGCCAGCCCTCGGCGAACCGCGCCGAGGCCCAGGGCGCCCGCACCTGGGAGCCCCCCACGGCCTGGTGGGAGTTCCACGACGGCGACGACGACTGGCAGACTCTCCAGACCGTGGACCCCGACGACCCCGGCACCGTCGATCCCGCGCCGCCCACGGACGGGACCACCCGCTCTTATCGTCTCCGGTCCCAGATCGGCGACGCCACCGACACCCTGACCACTTCCTCGGTCCTGGATTTTACCTACGAGCCATGAACCGCGAGCCCCTGGAGGAACTCGAAGAGCGACGAGGCAGCGATGATGGCGCAGGGGGCCAGGAGCACCCCGAAGGCCAACAATACCGCCATGAGGAGCAAAAACCTGGCCGTGCGACTCGGGGCCGGACCGGCTCGCGCCGTGGGTTCGACAGACATCGGACCTCCTCTTTCGCCAACTCTCTGCGGTTCCTTCTCTTTGAACCTAGGCACGACGACTTGTTAAGATTTGAAAAACCGCCGGTTCCCCCGCGCCAATCTCGGCGACCAGTGTTATAGTCCCCCGGCAGGGTCCGCAGATTTCGCGCCGTCTCCCTGGCTCCCCATCGTTTCGGGACACCAAGTTGAACGCCGTGAGGATGTCTTCACGAGGAGACCCATTTGATGATGCATACTGAAGCCACTGTACTGATTGTCGAAGATGATCCCGAGCTCGCCGCCGCTCTCCAGGAGCTCTTGGAGGCCGAGGGCTTCTCCACCGACGTGGAGAACAACGGCCGCCGGGCCATCGAGCGGATCCTCTCCGAGACCCCCGGGGCGGTCCTCCTTGATCTGGGCCTCCCGGAGGTCGACGGGTTCGAGATCTGCAAGACTGTTCGCCCCGACTACATGGGCGCGATCATCATGCTCACCGGAGCTCACGGAGATAACGACCACATCCGGGGACTCGAGGTCGGGGCCGACGACTACGTCACCAAGCCCATCTCCACCCCCCTGCTCCTGGCACGCCTGAAAGCCCTGATGCGCCGCCTGGAACAGATCTCGGAGGTCACCGACGTCTCCCTCACCGGGATCGACACCAAGAAGCTCCAGAAGGGACCGCTCTTCATCAACCGGCGCTCCCGGGAAGCCTTCATCAACAACGAGTCCATCCGCCTGACGACCTTCGAGTTCGATCTTCTGTGGATGCTCGCCAAGCGGGCCGGTACCACCGTCGGTCGCGATGAGCTCTACAAGCAGCTCCTCGACCGGGAGTACGACGGCCTGGATCGAACCATCGATGTCCACATCTCTCGTCTTCGCAAGAAGCTGGTGGAGTTCGGAGGCGACGCCGAGTGGATCAAGACCATCCACGGCAAGGGCTACCAGTTCTTCATCGCCGCCTGATCTCAGTCCCCGAGCTCCCCACACACGTTGGCCAAGAGGTAGGCCTGTCGGTCCCGGGCCTGCGGGAATTGCGCCACGGCATGCATCATCTTCGTCACCGCCGCTTCGATGGTCATCTCCCCGCCGGCGATGGCCCCCGCTTCTTTCAGGGCTCGGCCGTTGGGATACCGCGACAAGTCCACCTTCCCCGCCGACTGGGTGATCACCAGGACGTCGAGCCCGGCCCCGACCGCCCGCTCCACGAAGGCCCCCACGTCGGGGCCCGCCGTCGGCACCGTCCCCAGCCCGTACGCCGCCAGCACCAGCCCCTTCAGATCGCTCTCCTCCACGAGCTCCGCCAAGAGCTCCGACGGGAACCCCGGCGCCACGTGGAGGGCCATCACCCGGGGATCGAACTCCGGTCGAAACACATAGGCCGACGACACCGGCGGCTGGTGGGGGGCGTACACCACGTCCACCCCCAGCCGGGCCACCGGCTCCGCCCCGGGGCTCTCAAAGGCCCGGTAATCGTTGACGTTGCTCTTGGTGGTCCGCACCCCCCGCAGGAGCAATCCGTCAAAGCAGATCCCCACCACGCCCAGACCGCTGGTGGCCACCTCCACGGCGTCCACCAGATTTCGTCGGGCGTCGGTCCGCACCGACGCCAGCGGCCGCTGGGCTCCCGTGAGGATCACCGGCTTGCCCAGATGGAGGAGCGCAAAGCTCAGCGCGCAGGCCGTGTAGGCCATCGTGTCCGTGCCGTGAACCACCACGAACCCGTCAAAGTCATGGCGCGACTTGTCGATCTCTGCGGCCAGCTGTGTCCAATGGGTGGGCCCGATGTCGCTGGAGTCCAGGTTGAACACGATCCGAACCTCCAGATCGGCCAGCTCGTTGATCTCCGGCACAGCCTCCGTCAGGGCCGTGGAGAACGCGTCCGGTTTCAGGGGTTTGCCCCGCATCCCCAGAGTTCCACCGGTGTGAAGCACCAGCACCCGAGGGCGGGCAGAGGAGTTTTCTTTCATGATTTCCTGCTTATCTTTGCCGCGTCAGACCTTCACCGTCCCTTCTGTTGCACCACAAGGACCGGCCATGATCAAGATTCATCCCGCCGAAGAACGAGGCACCACCCGTACCTCCTGGCTGAAGAGCCGCCATTCGTTCTCCTTCGGACACTACCACAACCCCGCCAAGATGGGGTTTCGGACCCTCCGAGTTATCAACGATGATATCGTCGCCGGCGGCGGCGGCTTCGGTGAACACCCCCACCGGGACATGGAGATCATCTCCTACGTCGTGGAGGGCGGCCTCGAACACCGAGACAGCCTCGGCAACGGCGGCGTGATCCGTCCCGGTGATGTCCAGATCATGAGCGCCGGCACGGGCATCCTCCACGCCGAGTTCAACGCCTCCAAGACCGATCCCGTTCGGTTCCTCCAGATCTGGCTCCCCCCTGCACAGACCGGCCTGACCCCACGGTACGATCAGAAACGGTTTCCCATCAGCGACCAGACCGGTACACTCCACCGCCTCGTCGATCCCGACGGCACCGACGGCGCGCTGATCATCCACCAGGACGCCCGGATCTTCGGCGGCCGGTTCCATGGCACCGAGGAAGCTTCCTACGTCCTCGACCCTTCCCGACACGCCTGGGTCCAGGTCGTCTCCGGCTCGATCATGTGCCTGGACCGGCGGCTCTCCCAGGGCGACGGGGCCGCGATCTCCGAGGTGGAGTCCATCTCCTTCTCCGATGGCGACGCCGCCGAGATCCTCCTCTTCGACCTGGCCTAACCCTCTCTCGAGTCTTTCACGCTGTGGCTCAGACCTACTTCGCTTCCATTCAGCCGGGCCTGGAACAGGCCCTCCTCACCGAGGTCCGTCGCCTGGGCGGCAAACGGGCCAGAGTCCTCACCGGCGGCGTCGAGTTCGACGGCGCTCGCAAGACCCTCTACGCCGCCGCCCTGGGGCTGCGCACAGCCACTCGGATCTGGCAACGGATCGACGAGTTCCGGTCCCGAGACGCCCCGGAGCTCTATCGAAAGACCCGCCGCATCGACTGGGAGCGGCTCTTGCCCCGACGGGTCGCCATCGACGTCCGGGCCACCAGCTCCACGTCGAGCCTCTTCCATACGGACAAGATCGCCGAGACCGTCGCCGCCGCCCTCGAGGACCGCCTGGAAGCCCGACGAGACCTGCCCGGGACCGCCACTCAGACCCTCCTGGTTCGCCTCGTCGACGACCGGTGCCAGCTCAGCCTCGACGCCGGTGGGCCCCTGAGCCCTCGAGGGTGGGCCCTTCACCGCGTGGAGGCCCCCCTTCGTGAATCCATCGCCGCCGCCCTCCTGGAGCTCCTTAACATCGATCCCGCCCTCCCCCTCATCGACCCCTGCTGTGGCAGCGGCACCATCATCCTGGAAGCCGCCACCCGGACCCTCGGGACCTTGCCTCGCCAGCTCGTCGACGCACCCTTCTACCCCCTCCAGGAGTGGAACAACTTCGACCCCGCTCTCTTCGAGGAGACTCGCCACCGGCTTGAGCCCCAGGGGACCCGTACCCTTCCGGCAGCGCTCCACGGACGAGACATCAACCCCGAGGCCATCGACGCCGCCCGGCATAACACCACCACCGCCGGGCTCGGAGACCATCCCGGCCTCACCTTTACACCGGCCCCCCTCAGTGAGCCCTTGCCCCCGGAGCTCGCAGAGGCCCCTTTCTGGATCGTCACCAATCCCCCCTACGGCGCCCGAATGGACAACCAGGGAGTCCTGCCCGACCTCCTCTCCCTGGCCGACACCCCACACGCCCGTCTGGCCTTCCTCTGGGCCCGTGACGGTCGAGACGCCGTGACCCGCGCCGCCCCACACCTGACGCTCGTCGCGAGTTTTAAGAACGGCGGCCTCCCCGTGGACTTCTGGGCCTCCCCCCACTAGGCTCTCCACGAACGGTTGCCCGCTCCCTCGTTTCATGAGCCTCCATGTCCCGCCTCGCCCTTCTCCTGGTCGCCGCCCTCGCCTTCCTCTCGTGCCGCTCTGAGCTCGATGAGGTCGACTGCCAGGACCTCTGCGAACACTGCCTCGACGACGGCTTCCCCTTCGACACCTACAAGGGCACCTGCGACGCCGACCCCGTCCCCCTCCCGGAGGTCATCGACTTCGACCTCTTCGAGTCCACCATCGCCGACGTCCATCAAGCCCTCCTCGCCGAGGAGATCACCTGCGAGTGGCTGATCCACCGCTACATCGATCGAGCCCTCTGGTACGACCTCCGGATGAACCCCAGCCGTCCCCCTCTGAACACCTTCGTCCACCTCAACAGGGACGCCCTGAACACGGCCCGAGCCCTCGATGACTACCAGCGGTGCGAGGGGGAGCTTTCAGGCCCCCTGCACTGCATCCCCTTCGGCATCAAAGACAACTTCGCCTCCCAGGAGGTCCCCATCACCTCGGGGTCATTGGCCCTCCTCGAGGCTCAGCCGACCTTCGACGCCTTCACCGTGGAGGCCCTCCGACGCGCCGGTGGTGTGATGCTCGGCTCCACCGCCATGGACGAACTCGCCCGGGGCGTCCACGGCCTCAGCGGCCGCAGCGGAAAGACCGGCAACCCCTACGACACCCGGTACAACTCCGGCGGCTCCAGCGGTGGATCCGCCGCCGCCACCACGGCAAACCTCGTGATGGGCGCCCTGGGCACGGACAACTGCTCTTCCCTGATCATGCCCGCGGCCTACAACAACGTCTACACCATGCGATCCTCTATTGCCCTGGTCAGCACCCAGGGGATCTACCCCTCTAACCGGGTGGACATGATCGCCGGCCCCTTCGCACGCACCGTCACGGATCTGGCCATCTTCTTCGACGTCTTGAGCCGCATGAACCCACGAGATCGCCGCCACTGCGAATGGGACATCCCCCGGGAGCAGACCTACCTGGACTTCCTCGACGAGAACGGCCTGCAGGGCCGCCGCGTCGGGGTATTGCGCTCCATGGGCGACGGAGAGCGCCACCCCTTCGACGGCTCGTCGGCGGCTCCCACAGACCACTTCGATGCCTTCTTCGCCGAGCTCGAGTCTCTCGGAGCCGAGGTGATCGACCCCATCACCCTGCCCGACCTCAACCTGCGCCGGTACGGCACCGGCCAGGGCGTCGACGTCGATCGCTTCCTGAAGAACACTCACTCCGGCATCTCCTCCCACGTGGAATTCTGCGAGACCGAGCTCTTCTCCGGGTGGCTCTTCGACGACGTCGACGCCTGCCTGGACCGAGCCAACCAGACCGAGCGCAATCTAAACCGCCGCATCCGCCGCGGCGAGGCGGCCTACGAGGAGAACCGGGAGTACGTGCAATCCATCATGGATCACCACGACCTCGACGTCCTCGTGCAACCCGCCGATACCCGGGGAGCCCCCAGCATCCGGGCCCGCAGCAACAACTGCGTCCTCCCCAGCATCACAGGGCTCCCCACGGCATCCTTCCCCACCGGATTCGACGACTCCGGCCTCCCCATCGGGATGCTCTTCACCGCCCGACTTCACCACGAGGCTACCCTCTTCTCCATGCTCTACGCTTACGAGAGCGCCACCGACCACCGTCGGCCCCCGCCGGGGTTCAGCGACCCGCCCCCTCCACCGGTGATGACCATCGACGATTTCCACCACCTCCACTTCCAGCTCGGACTCACCTCCTTCGAGGAGTACCTCCGGTTCCCGGACAAATACGCCCTCACCCACACGGCCTTCCGTCAGATCGCCGAGCGGGTCTTCGACGAGGAAGGGTTCCCCGAGCTCCTCCCCTGACCCTGTGGCCCTGTTTCGAGCAGCCCCCGTGCTTACTACTCAACCCGTGATACTCTCCGACGCCCTTCGAAATCCCGACGCCTACCCCCACCCCGTCCCCGACGAGGTGGAGTTCTTCCAGACCCACATCTCCCGGGTCTTCGTCGCCGGGGACCGGGCCTACAAGATCAAACGCCCCGTCACCCTCCCCTTTTTGGACTACGGGACCCTGGAGCGTCGTCGCCACTTCTGTGAACAGGAGCTGGAGCTGAACCGCCGCCTGGCGCCGGCGGTCTACCTGGGGCTCGCAGCCGTCACCGCCGGGCCCGACGACACCTATCGATTCACCCCCATCGAGAACCTCGAGGCCGACGAAGAGATCCACGAATGGGCCGTGGTCATGCGACGCCTGAACCCCGAAGACAATCTCCGAGCCCGCCTCAGACGCGACGACGTCCCCACCGGGTTCTTCACCCGTCTGGGCCACCGGCTCGCTCGGTTTCATCGAGACGCCCGCCGGGGCCCCGAGATCTCCGAACCCGCCCGGTTCGACACCGTCCACCGCCTGGCCATGGACAACTTCGCCGTCGCCCCCCACTTCGACGAGCTCGCCAGCGATCTAGAAGCCGAGCTCCTCCGATTGAAGCCCTTGATCGAAGCCCGAGCTCGGGACCACATCCCCTGCGACTGCCACGGCGACCTCCGTCTGGAGCACGTTTACCACTCCCACCAAGAGGGTCTGGAGATCGTGGACTGTATCGAGTTCAACGACGAGCTCCGGTACAGCGACCCCGCCTCGGACCTCGCCTTCTTGCTCATGGACCTCGAGGTCCGCAACTACCGCGACGAATCCCGAAGGCTCCTGCGGGCCTATCGAGACGCATCAGAGCACTCCGTGCCCTGGTCCCTCCTGCGCCTCTACCGGGTCTACCGCTCCTGCGTCCGCGGCAAGGTCCACACACTCATGGCTTCCGACCAGGCCGCCACCTCAGAGCGCAAGGCCCACTCCGAGCGCAAGGCCCGCGGCCACTTCCAATACGCCGTCGACACCCTGGCCGAGCCCGGAGAGATCCTCCTCGTCGCCGGACTCCCCGCCACGGGCAAGTCCACCCTGGCCCGAGAGCTCAGGGCCCGCGGCGACGTCGAGGTCGTCCTCGACTCCGATGTCGTCCGCAAGGAGCTCGCCGGCCTCGCTCCCACCTCGTCGGCCCGGGCAGACCTCAACGCCGGGATCTACACCCCCGAGTTCTCCGACCGCACCTACCAGGAGCTCCGACGTCGCGCACAGGAGGCCCTGACGCAGGGGCACTCCGTGGCCATCGCCGCCACCTTCGTCAAAGCCCACCGACGAGCGGAGTTTCTCGAGATGGCCTCCGAGATCGGCGCCCCCATACGCTTTCTGGAGTGCCGAATCCCCCGAGACCTCGCCATGGAACGCATCAAAGCCCGCACCGACGACCCCTCCGACGCCACCGCCGAGGTCTACGACACCCTCGCCACAGCCTGGGAACCCCTCTCCCCCCAGCTCCGCCAGATCCATGAGGTCATCTCTACCTCATAGCTGGTCAAGGAGCTCCACGGCTGCTTCCAACTGCTCGTCCCGCTCCAACTGTCGCCACTGAGCGATCGCGCACTGCAGCAACCGCTCCGCTGCGTCCGACGGCCCCCGCTGCGCTGCGATCCGCCCCGCCTGATCCAGGGCCAGGGCCACGTCGGGATCGACGAAGTCCCGAGCTTCGACAAGCTGCTCCACTTGACTCAAGAGACCGCGGACCTCTTCCCACTCTCCCATGCCGGCCCACCTCCAGCACTCTCCAATGGTCACTACACTCTCGTATCCCCTTCGCCCAACCGCGAGCCGTCTGGCTTCCTCTAAGTGTTCCCGAGCGGCCGGAAACGCTCCACGCTCCATCGTCACCCAGGCCAGGTTGAGGCGAAGAATCAGCCCTTTGCCGGACCCACCTCTCTCCACCAACTCAAGACCTTCCAGGAGCGGCACTTCCGCGCCTTCGAGATCTCCACGAGCCCGAGCAATATCGGCCAGGTTATTCAATCCATCGATCTCAAGCCCCGTATCCCCGAAGTCTCGGGCGACTCGAATCGACTCTCGGACCATCTCCTCGGCGTCATCTAGCTCACCGGTCACCGTCAACAAACTTCCCAAAAAACCCTTGTAAAAGGACATCTTCCACGAGTCATCGATCTCGAGAAGTCCAATACTATCCCGAATCAGCACAAGGGCCTCCGACACCTCACCGTTGAGACGACACGCCCAGGCCAATTGATACTTGATCTCAGCGTCCAGATCGGGCCGATGAAGCCCTGATAATTGCTCCATCGCCTGAAGACCAAATTCTTTCGCCGACTGCGCCTCACCCTGAAGACGCCGCGCGCGCGCCCTTCGCAGGAATACCTCAGCACGAAACCCCGACCTCTCGTCCTCCGTGGCTGCCACGCTTTCGATCAACCGCCCACATTCGTCGAGGATGGCTTCCGCAGGACCAAACTTCGCGAGCCGATGCAGAATCCCCGTCTCCTCAAAGTAGACCTGAAGGACCCTCGGATCCGTCCTGTCTACCTGCCCGCCTTCCAGGAGTTCCCCGAAGCTCCCAAACAAGTCCTCTGCCTCCTCCAACCGGCATTGTGCCAGGAGACGTTGCATCGCAGGCACCAACGGAGCCAGCGCAGCCCTCCCATCTTCGGCCTCCAGCAAATGACGAGCCTGGCGAACCACGGCCTCTCCATCGACCCTCTCCGACGATGCGCCGAGCATTGCCGCACACCTTTGATGGTGATCTCTCAGGCGTCCTCCTCGTCGCGCGCGTTCCCGAAACGCCTCAGGGAGCGCTCCTTGGGCGAAACGAAACGAGCCTGAGTTCATCTGTAGCATTCCCTTGTTGGCCAGACTTTGCATCACCGACCACGAGGGTGGCGTGTCCGTCATCGCCAACAGGTCTTTCCACTCCTTCAGGTTCACCTGGCCTCCCAGCACTGCAGCCAGCTCCAGAGCGACCATCACCTCCTCCCAGTCAGCCCCTTCCTGGCGAGCGATCTCAGCCACCCTCGACAGCACCACCCCGGCGATCGACTCCGGTAGCTCGGTCTGAACTCCCTCCGCCAACTGATATCCCTCCTGACCGGAGACAAGGAGGCCCCGCTCGACCCAGTCCCCCACCAGCTGAATCGCGAAGAGAGGGTTTCCTTCGGTCCGATCCACTACATCCCGCGCCAGGCTCCCCGAAAGCCCCAAAAGATTCGTCACCAG
>SKON01000200.1 GCA_007120035.1 Myxococcales bacterium | reverse complement strand
GGGAGGAGGCCACCGAGGAGGCCATCGACGCGGTGCTGGGGGCCTACGTCCGAGGCCTGGAGAGGGCGTTGGAGGAGACGGGCGAGTACACGGTCTACGCTGGCGTGGTGGAGCTCCTGGAGGGGCTGCGCGGGCGGGGAGGCATGGCGCTGGGGCTGGGCACGGGCAACGTGGAGGCCGGGGCGCGGTTGAAGCTGCGGCGCGGGGGGTTGAACGATTACTTCGCCTTCGGTGGGTTCGGCTGTGACGCCGAGGCCCGAGAGGAGCTGATAGGCATCGGCGCCCGCCGTGGGGCGGCGCGGCTCGGGGTGCCCTGGGATGAGTGTCGGGTCGTGGTGATCGGTGACACGGCGCGGGACATCGAGGCGGCCCGGGCCATCGGCGCTGAGTGCCTGGCTGTGGCGACGGGGTTTGTCAGCCGGGAGGAGCTCGCGGCGTTGGGGCCCACCTATTGCGTGGCCGATTTGACGGACCCCTTGGTCCGGGAGGTGCTGGGTTGAGGCCTTGACGACATTTCATCGGTTCTTACTTTAGGTGTCGTTTGATTATTTGATTATCCGAGGTCTTCATGTCGCAGTCCAACTCTCGAGCCTTCAAGAACGCCGCCTACTCCCATATCGCGGAGGTCGGCAAGGCCCTCTCGAGTCCGGCGCGGATTGAGATCCTGGAGCTCCTCGCCCAGGCGCCCCGCACCGTGGAGGTCCTCGCCGGCGAGATCAGTCAGTCTGTGGCGAACACCTCGCACCATCTGCAGGCCCTGAAACGCGCCCATTTGGTCACCACCGAACGGGACGGCCTCTACGTGATCTACTCCCTCGCCGGCGGCGACATCGCCGAGCTCATGGCGCAGCTGCAGTCCGTCGCGGCGCGGCACAGCGCGGAGCTTGAGAAGCTCAAGCGGGAGTTCTTCGACGACCCCGCAGGCCTTGAGCCCCTCGACGGCGACGCGCTCCTGGATCGGCTTCGGGCCGGTGACGTCGTGCTCCTCGACGTCCGCCCGGAGCGGGAGTATGCCGAGGGGCACCTGCCGGGGGCGCTCTCCATGCCCCTCTCCGTCCTGGAGTCGCGCATCGACGAGCTCCCGCGGGACTGCGAGGTGGTCGCGTATTGCCGGGGTCCCTTCTGTACGTTCTCCGCCGAGGCCGTCCGTCGGCTCCGAGAGCGCGGCTTCGAGGCGCTCCGCGCCGACGTCTCGGTCCACAGCTTGAGCGTGCGTCAGAAGGAACATTGGGACGAGGTCTATCGGAGCAAGGCGCCCGACTCGGTGAGCTGGTACCGGCCGCGTCTGGAGCAATCCCTGGCCTGGATCGAAGCTAGCGGTCTCGGCTCGGACGCGCATATCGTCGACGTCGGCGGCGGGGCGTCGACCCTCGTCGACGACCTGGTTGAGCGAGGGTTCGAGCGCCTATCGGTCGTGGACCTCTCCGAGGAAGCCCTGGCCCACTCCAGAGCGCGCCTCGGCGACGCCGCAGCGGACGTGCAGTGGGTCGTCGGGGACGCGACGACGAGGCTCTTTGAGGAGGCCAGCATCGACCTCTGGCATGACCGCGCCGTGTTCCACTTTCTCACCGACGAGACCCGACGAGACGCCTACGTCGACGCGCTCCGCGCGGCGCTCCGCTCAGGAGGCTTCGCGATCATCGCGACCTTTGGCCCGACGGGCCCCGAGCGTTGCAGCGGGTTGCCCGTGACTCGTTATGCGTCGGCGGATATCGCGGCCGCCCTGGGCGAAGGCTTTGAGCTGATCGATCAGGCCGACGACGAGCACGTCACGCCCTGGGGGGCGCCTCAAGACTTCGCCTACGCGCTCTTGCGGCGGGTGTGAGACGTCTCGAACCGCGCCCCTTGAACCACTCCTGGTTTGTCGGAGAGCGCGAAGTGTGAGACGTTTCAAGAACACCTAGTTCACCCCGAGCGATTCACATAGCAGTCAAGGAGAGCTTATGTCGGAGTACCGCGTGATTTCTGCAGAGGAGGCCGAGGAGCGATACGCCATCGGCGACGAGATTTGGTATCCCTACGAGGAGTTTGCCGACGAACAGGAGATTCGCCTCTACGAGGGCGACGTGGTGATTGAAGGGGACTTCACCGTGGATCCTGATGAGGATTGGTGCCCCTTTAACGTGATCGTGGACGGAGACCTCACGGTCCGAGGCGACCTGGAATGGTCGGAGTACGGGAATGGCTGCTTTCTGTGGGTCACGGGCAACCTGAACGCCAACGCGGTGTATTTGAGCGGGTGCCCGTGCATCTATGTGGGGGGCGATCTGGTCACAAAGTCGGGTGTCCTCGGCTCGTACGGAGATGACGGTGGAGTGTTGACTGTGGAGGGGGCCTTGCGAGCCCCCTTTGTGGTCAGCGTCTGCTACTTCAACCTGGAGCTTATGGGACCTGTGGAGGGTCTTCTCCTGGCCGATCCGAATTGCACCAATATTCCGGTCGACTTCATCGAAGATTCCGAGGCTGCGTCGGTCCTCATCCCGGCGGCGATCAACGAGGACGGGATGGTCGAGGTAGGCGAAGTCTGGGGACTGATCTGCGAGGGCAAGAGTCCGTTTCGGCCCGGCGTTCGCCCTCGTCATGTGTTGGCTCGAGAGGCGATCCAGGAGCGCCTGGGAGACGTCGATGCTGTGGAGGAGCTCGATCTCGCAGGCCAGGGGCTTCGGGAGTTTCCCCCGGAGCTACTGGAGTTCCCGCACCTGAAGAGGTTGAACCTCGCTGATAACGACATCAAAGAGCTCCCCGGGGAGATAAAGCGGTTGTCCAGGCTGGAGACGCTGGTGTTAAGCGGGAATCCGATCGTCGCCCTCCCCGACGAGCTGGCGGCGATGAAGCTGCGGTCCTTGGATCTCTCGAAGACCAAGCTTAAGGAGCTGCCTGAGACGTTCGGAGATCTTCATACGCTGAGGGAGTTGAACCTGTATCAGTGCCCCGCCAGCTTGCCGCCAGGCTTCGAGAGGTTGTCGCAGCTAGAGCACCTGGATCTGAGCAGTCGTCCCGGCGGCGGTGTTCATACCATCCCTGAAGCCATCTTTTCTCTCAGTGGTTTGCGTCGCCTATCGCTGGCGTACACAACTTGGAGCGAGATACCGGATCAGCTCTTGCGGCTTCAGAGGTTGGAAGAGCTCGATCTCAGCTCGGCCCTGGGCGGGATCACTGAGCTGCCTGATCTATCCCGGCTCCCGGCGCTGCGGGTCTTGATACTACCAGGCAGCGCGTTTTCCGGCTCCGCGCCGCCTCATGGCGTGATGGAGGTAGTGTTTCGCTGTGCGGCTCTGGAGCAGCTGTCCTTGGACCGATGGGGAAGCGACTCGGACAGTGATCGGCCGGACGTGACGTTGGGGTCCGACGTGTTCTCTGGCCTCACGAAGCTGCGTGAGCTCGACATGAGCTTCTGTGGACTGGAGTCTCTGCCCGAGAGCTTCTTTGGGTTGAAGAGCCTGGAGGAGGTTCGCCTCAAGAGCAACCGCCTGGATCGAGCGACGATAGGGCGTATCGCCCATACCTTCCCGGAGGTACGCTTCGATCTCCGCGACAACAGACGCAGCGAAGAGGTCGATGATCCCCACCTGGCGGCCGTCAAGGAGCGAGCGAAGGAGGGAAGCGAGGCGCTGAGCAGAGGGCGCTACGAAGAGGCTGTAGAGATCTTCGAAGACGTGCGGTCCATCTGTTCTTCGGGCGAGGTTCTTTCAGACTACGACGAGCTCTACGCCACCTACGGCATGGTCTATGCGCTCAGCCATTGGATCGTGGGCCTCCACGGCGAAGAGCGTCGTCGTCGGGTCGAGGAGGCGATGAAGTGGTCGCGAGAGGCGCTCTCGCTGGTGCCCGATCAGGCGATGATCTGGCATTACACCGATGAAGGTGCGTTCCATCATGAGGTGATCCGAGTCGCGGGGAACGCCCTCGCCTGGTACCTGCACGAAGAACCCACCGACGCCGACCAGCTCGAGGAGGCCCGGGCGGTGGCCGCGCGAGCCGCCGCGTGCGTCAACGCACTGGCACATTGGTTCATCTATGACACCCAGGTCCGAGTCTTGTTGAAGAGCGGGATGGAGGAGCAGGC
>SKON01000109.1 GCA_007120035.1 Myxococcales bacterium | reverse complement strand
TTCCTCCTGAGGCTCCCATGCGCCCCGTCATCGCCCTCCTGACCGCTCTCCCCTTCCTCGCCATCCTCGCCGGCTGCAGCGAACCCATCACCGCCTGCACCCAGGTCGGCTGCGAAGACGGCCTCTACATCACCGTCGAACACCTCGACGGCTCCCCGTTGGACACCTTCTCCGGAGAGGCCACCCTCGATGGCGAGTCTTTCGACGTGTCCTGCGACGACGGCACCGGTCAGGGCGACAACTACCTCTGCCTGGGCAACACCCTCGAGATCCAAGACGCCACGGACGCCACCGAGATCCACCTCGATCTCGTCGCCGACGACGACACCCTCCGATATCAGGGGACCCTCACCCTGGACTTCGCCGAGGTCCAACCCAACGGCCCCGACTGCCCCCCCACCTGCCTCCAGGCCTCCGAGACCATCGCCCTCTCCCCCGTCGACTGAACCCACCCGCCCCAACGGTCAACCCACCGCGAACCCCCACGAAACACCGAAGCCCGTGACCCCCTCCCCGCCTGCGGGGAGGTGCCCGTAGGGCGGAGGGGTCGTGTGCGCCGCCCCAACGGTCAACCCACCGCGAACCCCCACGAAACAGCGAAGCCCCTGGCCTCCTCCCCGCCTGCGGGGAGGTGCCCGTAGGGCGGAGGGGTCGTCCGCACCGCCCGTACGTTCGGGTGTCGCAACGATCACCACGGAATCACATCCCCATGAACCCACTTACCCCCCCAATGCCCGGCCCCGATCACAGCCACCACAGCCACCCACCACAGGGTCCGGCCGTAGTCTCTCAGCCGCCGCGACCCCATCCGGATCCCGGCCTCATAGCTCCCCGCCGCCACCCCGATCACCAAAAAGGCCAACACTCCCAGGTACCGGTGGTGGGCGAGCCCCTCCTCGCCGCCTGAGAACCCCCCGGACATCAAGCCCGACCACACGGCCACAGTGGTGAACCCCAGCGTCACGTGCCCCCCCCATCGCAGCCAGGACACCCCCACCTCGGCACCCTGAAACGCCTCACTTCGGGCCGCGGCCCACCCGGACACGGCCATCACCATGGTCAACACGATCGGGAAGTGCAGCGTGATATGATGGAGATACTCCCACATCGCAGGCCTCGGTTACGCCTCCCGGCGCAGAAACGCGATGGTAACCCCGTCGCCCCCCTCGCCGCGCTCCCCACGGCGAAACCGATCCACATACCGTGACTGCGGCAGGTGCCCCCGGACCGCCCGCTTCAGCGCCCCCGTGCCGTGTCCGTGGATCAGATACACCCCGCCCAGGTCCTGCAGATAAGCCTGGTCCAGGAAGAGGTCCACCTTCTCCAGAGCCTCGTCGACCCGCATCCCCCGCAGGTCCACGCTGTTCTCCGAAGTCTGGGGCAGGAGCATCGCCTCCCCGGCCTCCCGGCTCGCCCCACCGTTACCCGAACCCGAGCCCTGATGCGCCTTCCCCGTCGCGTGGGCCCGCCGCTTCTCCTCATCGCCGTGATACACGTCGTCGAACCCCACGGTCACCTTCAGGTCCCCGATCTGCACCTGCACCTGTCCGGCGTCCTCGTCGACGAGCCGCACCTCCCCCTGCCGCTTGAAGGACCCCACGTACACCACCATCCCGACCTCGAGTTCGTCGGGGGCCACCGCCACGAGCCCCGACTTCGTGGCCTGCGGCGGCCGAGTCTTCTCCCGAGCCTTCGCCACAGACCCCTCGGCCTCCCGGAGCCGCTCCTGCATGGCCTGCAGATCCGCCTGGGACATATCGCCGGCCTCGACGGTCTTCTCCTTGCGCAGCGTCTTGAGCTGCTCCCGGATCGTCTCCCGAGCCTCTCGCAGCTCCTTCCGCAGGGTCCGGGTCTCCTCGAAGATCGACGCCCGATCCTTGTCCAGGAGGGCCCGATACTTCCTATGGAACTTCTCGCTACGCTTCTCCGCCTGCCGCCGAGCCGTCTCCAGCCGGGCCTTCTCGGACTCCAGCTCCCGGACCTGATCCTCGAGCCCCTCCAGCACCTGATCCACGCCGTGGTGCTCCTGCCCCTCCAGAATCTCTTCGGCCCGGTTCAGGATCGACTCCTGCAACCCCAGCCGATGGGCGATCCGCACCGCGAAGGAGCTCCCCGGCACCCCCAGGGTCATCTGATAGGTCGGGCTCAGGCTCTCCAGATCGAACCCCATCGACGCGTTCGCGAAGGCGTCGCTCCGATACGCCAGGGTCTTCAACCCCTCCAGGTGAGTGGTCACCACCGTGGTCGCCCCCCGATCGGCGAGCTCCTCCAGGAGCCCCACGGCCAGCGCCGCTCCCTGCAATGGGTCGGTCCCCACGAAGAGCTCATCGAGGAGCACCAGGCTCCCCGGACCGCAGCGCTCCAAGAACCCCCGAATATTCGTCACGTGCCCCGAGAAGGTACTCAGATCCCGCTCGATGGACTGCTCGTCGCCGATGTCCGTGTAGAACGCCTCGAAGTAGGGCACCGAGCTCCCCTGCTCCGCCGGGATCGGCAACCCGAACCGGGCCATCAACGCGCAGAGCCCCGCCGTTTTCAGCGACACCGTCTTGCCCCCCGTGTTCGGCCCGGAGATCACCAGCACCTTCCGAGGCTCCGAGAGCGCGATGTCGTTGGGCACGGCCTCGGTCTTCTGCTCCAGGAGCGGGTGGCGCGCCCGCTTCAGCTCCAGCGTGTCCTCCGTCAGCGTCGGGATCGTCGCCTTCAGCTTCCGCCCGAACCGGGCCTTGGCCACCACCACGTCCAGGTAGGTCAGGATCTCCCCGTTCCGGCGCAACGTCTCGGCGTGGGACGCCACCAACCGGGACAGCCGCCGCAGGATCCGCTCGATCTCCTCCTGGAGCTCCACCTGGGCCCACTTCAACTGGTTGTTCGCTTCGATCAGCTCCGTGGGCTCGATGAACGCCGTCTGCCCGCTCGACGACGTCCCGTGCAGGATCCCCGACACATGACCCCGGGCCCCGGACCGCACGGGCAGCACGTACCGCTCCTCCCGAATCGTCACGTAATCGTCCTGCAAGGCGTGCTCAAACCTATCGCTCCGCCGCAACTGATCGACCTTGGTCCGCAGCCTGTCGTGCTGATTCTGGACCGCCCGCCGCAGCCGCCGCAGGTCGGGGCTGGCGTCATCCGAGAGCTGCCCCCCGGGCTCGATCGCGTGGGAGAGGGCCCGCCGCAGCTCATTGCAGTCATCGACCTCCGCCCCGTACCGGCTCAGCCGGGGCAGCACCTGCCGGCGGCTCTGAAAGTACCGATGGGTCCGGGCCGCCACGTCACAGGTCCGTGCCACCGCCGAGAGCTCCTCCGCCCCCAGCACCCCCTCCATCTCCACATGGCGCAGGGCCCGTCGCAGATCCCGCAGGCCCCCCAGCGGCGGCGGTGAGTCCGTCTCCAGGAGCTCCATCACCTCTCCGACCTCCTGGAGGCGCTCCTCGACGGCCTCCTTCGTCGCCGGCGCCGAGAGCGCCCGCAGCACCTCCACACCCTCCGGCGTCTGGGCCTGATCGGCCGCTAACGAGAGCAACTGCTCCCATTGCAGATCCCGGAGAGTCTTCACCGGCACGTCCAACCTCTTCGCCGTCGCCCCAAACAACCTTCGTTCCATTTCTTGCATGCAGGTGCTTTCAGTGGTTGTGGGCATCCTCCGCCGCGGGCAGTCGCACCCGCACGGTCGTTCCCTGGCCAGGCGCCGTCTCCAGCTCGATCGCGCCGTTCATCGCCTCCACCAGACCCTGGCAGACGAAGAGCCCAAGGCCCGTCCCCTGGCCCACCTCCCGGGTCGTGTAGAACGGCTCAAAGGCTCGCGCTTCCACGTCCGGGCTCATCCCTTCGCCGTTATCCTCCACGGTCAGGAGGACTTCATTACCGACGGGGCGTAAACCGATCGCGACCCGCCGTTCTTCCGGCGACAGACCTTGCACAGCCTCATGGGCGTTTTCAAGCAGATTCCACACCACCTGCGCCACGCTGGCCTCTCCTGCCCACACCTGAGGCACCTCCTGTAGATCCCTCTCCACCTTCTCCCCGCTGGTCCGCGACTCAAACCGCTGCACCGCCCAGGTCACCACCCGCCCCAGGTTCAACCGGGACACCTCCCCGATCGC
>SKON01000020.1 GCA_007120035.1 Myxococcales bacterium | reverse complement strand
GCGCCGGCGCTGATCGTTGGGGTCGGGCCGATCATCGAGGAGGAGCTGCAGGAGATGGCCGAGCGGTCCGGCGGGGAATACTTCGACGCGATGACCGTCGAGGAGATCCGGGGGCCGCTCTTTGAGCACCTGCGGGGGGTGGCGAGTCTACCGTATCGGTTGAGGTACAGAGCGTCGGGGGCGGGGCCGGAGAGCGGCGAGCGAGAGGTGACGGTGTCGATCGTCGACGGGCGGGCCGAGGGGAGCGACACCTATGAGGTGCCGGAGTCTCCGGCGCCGTCGCCGGCGCTGGCGGGGATTCGCCTGAACATCACCGTGGGCGACGTGTCGGTGTCGCGAGTGCTCGCCGGCACCGGGGATCTCCGGGAGGCTCGGCTGCCCAGCGAGCGGATCCGGAACGACGTGTTGAGCACGTTTGTGTCGCCGACGACGGTCTTCTTCGAGGGTGACGCGCCGCCGCTCTCGGTGTGGCTCGATGAGTACGTGCAGGCGTTGCGAACCCAGGAGGGGTTTGTGCGGGAAGGCGTCGTGGGGGACGGCCAGAGCTTGCTGTCGGCGATGGACGATGGGTTTGAGTACCTGCCGGCGGAGGCGTTCGTGGCGAACAGCGCGCTGCCGGGCGCGTTGAGCGGGGAGGCGCGGACCTTCGTGCAGGGGATGCGGGTGTCAATACTGCGGGAGCGGGTGGAGTTTGAGACCGGGCTGAGGCGGACGAGCTTCGATATCCTGCCGACAGCCCAGTTCGCGACGATGCAGAGGGTCCATGTGGACGGAGACGCCGACGGGCCCAGTGACTACGCGGTGACGCTGCAGCGGACGGCGTGGCTGGCGATGATGGAGGCCGCGACGTTCTCGGCGCTGGGCGCTCCCGCCGACGAGGGGGTTCGGGGGATGGCGACGTGGAACCTGCTGGAGGGCCGAGAGCTGGAGTACGGGAGCCCGGCCCGACGGCCGCGGCCGGCGAGTGTGTTTGCGGAGTCCACGACGGAGGAACGAGAGGAGTGGGCGCCATTTCTGGAGCCCTGGACCAACGAGTGGAAGTTCTTCGTGCCCACCGACAAGGAGCCGAAGGCGATGTGGGTGGCCCATCGTGCCACGGGAGAGCTCTACGGGATCATGCCCGACGGGACCGGTGGGGCTGATACGTACGAGCGGGTCACGGAGACCCTGAACAAGATCGACCGGTTGTTTCGGATGTACTCGTTGTACACGATGCCCTTGAACTTGAGCCCGGCGTTTGGGCTCTTGCAGAGCTACTTCATCATGCTGGCGCAGATGTACGCGGCGGTGACGATGACGCTGGCGACGATGGACGCCTCCGGTCTGGACGACGCCATGAAGGCGGCCGTGGCGGGGATGGTGTGTCGGACGATGCAGACCGTGGCGTTTATGCCGTTTAAAGCGGCGTCGAGCTTTATCACGGTGATCGACGGGTTGTTGGCGATCGGGTCAGATCATTCTGTGCCGATGCCCTGTAGTTTTCTTTAGCAGGCCTGGCCTGCCTACTTAGTGGGCGGTGCCGAATTCGTCGAGGACCTCGCCGCCGGGGTTGATGGCGCGGACGTGGAAGTCGTCGCCGTGGAGGGTGACGATGAGGCCGTGGAAGTCGCTGACGAACTCCTCGATGTACCACTCGGTGCGGGAGTCGCCGACGCGGGGGAGGACGCCCCAGGAGCCGTCGCCGACGTAGATGATGCCGTCGGGCTCCACAGCGAGGCTGCGGATGGCGTGGGTCCGCTTGTAGGTGTGGTCGTGGTTTTCGAAGACCAGGCGGACGCCGTGCTCCTCGAAGAGGGGGACCCAGTGGGTGCGGATGCGCTCCGGGATGGGGTCGTTGAAGTCTCGGTGAGAGGGGAAGGCGGCGACGTGGTAGGTGGGCATGATGTGGGTGAAGCCGGCGTCGGCGCGCTCTTGTAGGACGCTGGCGAGCCACTCGGTCTGGAGGCCGTCGACGGGGTTTGTGTGGTCCGAGTCGAGGAAGGGGAGCGAGAGGTAGTCGCCGAAGTCCAGGACTCCGTAGCCCGGTTGGCCGGGGAAGGCGAAGAAGGAGTAGTAGTAGGGGGCGACCTCTTCGCGCCACTCGTCGGTTTGCTCGAAGTCGTCATGGCGGTGGTAGTAGCCGTCGACGACCTCGTGGTTGCCGATGCCGGCGAGGATGGGGACGACTCGGCCTTCGTCGGTGACGAGGGTGCGGTGGATGACGTCGAACCAGGCCTCCCATCGCTGGACGTGGTCGGGGTGGCTGCCGCCGTCGGCGTAGGCGAGGTCGCCGCCCCAGGCGATGAAGGCGGGGTCGTGCTCCATGATGGGGGCGTTCATGAGCTCAAAGAATTGGGGGGCGTGCTGGGTGTCGCCGCCGGCGGCGAAGACCAGGGGCTCGTCGTCGATGGAGGAGGGCATGGTCTCGAGGCGGTAGACCCGGGCGAAGTCGCCGACCTGGAACTCGTAGGTGTGGCCGGGCTCAAGATCGGTGATCTCGGCGCGAAAGACCCGTCGCTCCAGGTGAGGGATCGGGACCTCGACGGCGTCGACCTCGCGTGTCCACTGGTCGTCGCCGAGGCCTCGGAAGCAGAGGGAGGTGCGGTGGGGCTCGTCGGTGAGATGCCAGTCGATGGTCATCGTCGTGGTGGGGTCGGACTGCCAGGTGAGGAAGACAGCGGTGGGCTCGGCGGCGGTGGTGGGGCACTCGGGGCCGGGCTCCTGGGGCGGGGCGTCTTCTTCGTCGGGGGTGTCCGGGTCGGGGTGTTCGGCGTCTTCTGCGGGGGTGGTGTTGTCGTGGGGGGCGGCGTCGGTGGGCGCCGTGCGGTCGCAGGCGGCGGTGAGGAGGAGGAGGATGGCGAGGGTTGTGAGTGGGCGCAGGGGCATGGTGGGCCTCGAGTGTGGGGTGAAGCTGTTTTCGGTGAGGGGTGGGGTTTCGTCAAGAGAGGTTGGGTGTAGGGCGGGGCGGCGAGGGCGAACCCGGGCTTGACAGCCGCGGTGGGATTGACTAGGAATCTCGGCGAACGCGTCGGCCCTCGCAGGTGGCCCCCCCCAAATCCCGGGAAGAAGTACCCCGGTGAAGCCGTTGGTGGAGTCAAGAGAGCCGACCTGGCCTGGAAGAATCGCTGCGGTTGTGCGGTACGGGCCTGGGTGACGCTGCCGGTTTGGGGCGTCTCTACATTTCGCGGACGAGCGAAAGTGGGCCCATGGTCGCCCGCTTTTTTTATTGCCTTTTTCGGTGCAAAGACGGTGAGCAGGAGAAAGAAGAAATCCAAGGGACGGCGGGAGAAACGGGGCCCGTCGAAGCCTTTGTCAAACGAGATGAAGACCAAGGTGCGCGGGTGG
Source organism: Myxococcales bacterium (assembly GCA_007120035.1). Lineage (GTDB taxonomy): Bacteria > Myxococcota_A > Bradymonadia > Bradymonadales > Bradymonadaceae > SKON01. The sequence continues at coordinate 10,976 of SKON01000020.1, read as the reverse complement.
GCCGAGGAGGCCTGCGAGGTGCACGGGTTGGATCTCTACGACATCGAGATGGTGGCCCGGGGCAAGTGGATCCTGCGGGTGTTCGCTGATCGGGCCGGCGTGGAGATGGGAGAAGGGATCAGCGTCGGGCAGTGTGCCGACGTGAGTCGATATATCGAGGCGATCCTAGACGCCGACGACCAGGTGCCAGAGCGGTACGTGTTGGAGGTGTCGAGCCCCGGTATCGAGCGGCCCATCAAGAATTTGGAGCATGTGGAGAAGTCGCTGGGACAGGACGTGGAGCTCGTGCTCCGGGAGCCTGTGAACGGCAAGGACAAGGTGATCGGACGGCTGGAAGCCCACGACGAGGGCCTCTTGACCCTGGAGGTGTCCGGGGAAGAGGTGAAGGTGCCATGGGAAGACGTGGCGCGGGCGCAGTGGACGTTCGACTTTTCGTAAGAGAGAGCAGACGGCATGAATCTCAACAGTGTGATCGACGAAGTAGGCAGAAGCAAAGGTATCGACCGATCGATTCTGGTCGAGACGTTGGAGGCTGCCATCTTGACCGCCGCGCGCCGCACCTACGGTGCCCAGCGAGAGATCGAGGCGGAGTACAACGAGGAGAGCGGGGAAGTGGAGCTCTTCCAGATCATCACGGTCGCCGATGAGGTGGAGAACCCCTATCGGGAGGTGTCCGTCGAAGAGGTGCAGGACGCCGGCTTCGACGCGTTCCCCGGAGAGGAGCTGCTCTTTCAGATCTTCTATCGAGAAGAGGATCGGGAGAAGGCCAAGGCCCAGGACGAGCGGTACGGAGCGCTGACGAAGCTGGACTCCTACAACTCGACCTTCGGGCGGATCGCGGCCCAGACGGCCAAGCAGGTGATCATCCAGCGGGTCCGAGAGGCCGAGCGGGACATCATCTACGGAGAGTACAAAGACACCGTGGGCGACATGGTGATCGGCCGGGTGCGGCGGTTTGAGAAAGGCAATATTATCGTCGACCTGGGACGAACCGACGCGATCCTGCCTCGGCGGGAGCAAACCCCGCGTGAGAGCTACCGACCGGGGGATCGACTGCAGGCGATGATCAAAGAGGTGAAGCGGTCCAGTCGGGATCCGCAGGTTGTCTTGACGCGGGCTGATCCCATGCTCTTGATCAAGCTCTTTGAGAACGAGGTGCCTGAAATCCATGAAGGGGCAGTGCGGATCGTGGCCGTGGCCCGGGAGCCGGGCGTGCGGAGTAAGGTCGCGGTGTACAGCCGGGACAGCGACGTCGATCCCGTGGGGGCCTGCGTGGGGATGCGAGGATCTCGCGTCCAGGCGGTGGTCCAGGAGTTGCGCGGTGAGAAGATCGACATCGTGCCTTACGTGGAGGATACGGCCCGGTTCGTGTGCAACGCTATCAGCCCGGCGGAGGTCAACAAGGTGTTGATCGATGACTCCAATATGACCATGGAGCTGATCGTCCCCGACGATCAGTTGAGCCTGGCCATCGGCCGGGGCGGTCAGAACGTGCGCCTGGCGGCTCAGTTGACGGGATGGAACCTGGATATCCTGAGCGAGACCCGGCTGCAGAACATGATGGCCGAGACCCGGGCGAACCTCCTGGAGTTCGAAGGGGTCACCGAGGATATCGTGGATACGCTCTTCACGCTGGGCTACAACAAGCTGGAGCACATGGCGCACGCCTTGCCGGAGGAGCTGGCGCAGATTCCCGGGTTGAACCAGGAGTCGGCGGAGATCTTGATCGCCGCGGCCGAGGAGATCCTGGCCCGTCCGGCGCCGGGATCGCCGGAGGCGATGACCGAAGAGGACTACGCCCGGCAGGAGCTGGAAGCGATCAAAGGGGTGGGGCCGAAGGTGGCCGTGGCCCTCTACGATGGCGGGTACACCACGGTGGACCACATCATCTTCGAGGACGATCACGAGAAGCTCGCCGAGGCCGCGGGTCTGGGCAAGAACGTCAAGAAGGCCCTGCAGATCCTGAAGGCTGCCGAAGAGGCTTATCGTCGAGAGCACGAGCTCGATGACGAGGGCTTCGAGGCGAAGCGGCAGGAGTTCTTCGCCCGGTTGGAAGAAGAGGCGAAGGCTGCCGAGGAAGCCGCGGCGGCCGAGGCCAAGGGTGAGGAAGAAGCGGAAGCTGCGGAAGAAGCGGAAGAAGCGGAAGAAGCGGAAGAAGCGGAAGCGACGGAAGAAGCGGAAGCGACGGAAGAAGAAGCACCGGAAGCGGAGGAAGATGAAGGCGACGAAGAAAAATGAGCCGGCGACCCGAACTTGTATCGGGTGTCGCGGGGAGGCGGAGCGCGCCGAGTTGGAGCGGTTCGTCCTGGTGGAGGGGGAAGGTCTCCTCCACGACCTGCGGAAGCGGGCCCCGGGCCGAGGGGTGTGGGTACACGCCCGTCGGTCCTGCGTGGAGGCCGCTCGAGAGGGCGGGTTTTCGCGGAGCCTGAAGCAGAAGGTGGAGGTGCCGCCGGCGTCGGACCTCGTGGCCAATCTGGCCGGAGGGATCGCTCAGCGCCGTCGGGATCGTCTGGGCGACGCCATGCGTGGCAACGCGCTGGTGGCCGGCCAGGCCCTGGTGCAAGAGACGGCGAAAGCCGGAGACGTACACCTGCTGATCCTGGCGTCGGACGCCGGGGCGAGCACGGAGAAGAAGTTTCGGACCAACGCGGATCGCAAGGGTTTGCCTGTGATTTCCCCGTGGTCTGGAGAGGAGTTAGGCGCCCTGACGGGGAGAGAATACGTCAGCGTGCTGGCGGTGACTTCGGCGACGTTTGCCGAGGCTTTGTTGGAGGAGGAGAGGAGGTGGCGGGACTTGCAACCGGCCGATGGTTGAACCCAACCCCCTTTTAGAGTAATCAACGGCGACCGGTGCGGTGGCCGAACGAGAATGCAACGCTGAACAGCTGTCTAAGAGTCGCACCGAGGCTCGCGGACAGAGTGGAGAACACATGCCGAAACGCGTATACGAACTGGCGAAAGAGCTCGAAATCAACAAGCACGAGCTGGTCAGTACCATCAATGATCTGGACCTCGGGTTTACCGTGGGCAACCCCATGACCAAGCTCAGCGCTGGTGAAGAGGAAGCTCTGAAGAAGGCCATGAAGTCCAAGGGCAAGAAGGCGGCCAAGAAGCCGGCGAAGAAGAAGGAAGAGCCCCCGAAGGCGGCCGCCGCGGCGGAGACCGCCGACGTGGGCCCCGGCGTGGTGCGTCGCCGTCGACGGGTGAAGGTCACCGCCGAAGAGGAGCCCGAGGAAGAGTTGGGCGGCTTTGGTCCGGTGCGTCGACGACGCCCGGCGGCGGAAGCCGAAGAGGCGGAAGAGACCGTCGAAGAGCTGCCGCTGACGGAAGAGCCGGCGGCTGACGAGCCCGTCGAAGAGGAGGCGCCGGCCGAAGAAGAAGTGGCCGAGGAGGTCGCCGAAGAGGCTGAGGCTGAGGAAGAAGAGGTCGCCGAAGAAGAGCCGGTCGAAGAAGAAGTGACCGAGGAGGCTGGGGACGAAGAGGTCGCCGAGGAAGCGGACGAAGAGCCGCAGCCGAAGCCGCCGACTCCGAGAGCGCCGGTGCGACCGCCGTCGAAGCCGAAGCAGCGCGACGGCGGAGCCCGGGTGGTGGGTCGGATCAGCGAGACGGTCCTCCAAGAGCGGCTGGCTGCCGAAGACAAGGACTTCTCGCCAGGGCCGGCGCGTCGCAAGAAAGACAACGACCGGTCCTCGTCGCACCGTCACCGAACGGGGCGGTCGAAGAGGGTCGTGGAGGGCTCGGATCTCTACGATTCGCGGTCGAGGCAACGACGAAAGCGGGGGTCTCGAGGCAAGCAGTCTCGGAAGAAGAAGCCGCAGAAGACCGAGATCACGCAGGCCGCCGAGCACAAGCGGGTGATCCGGATCGAGGATGTGATCTCCGTGGGCGACCTGGCTCACCAGATGGGGATCAAGTCCGGTGAAGTGGCGATGAAGCTGCTGGAATCGGGGATGATGGCCACGGTGAACACCACACTGGACTTCGAGACGGCGGCCCTGATCGCCGACGAGTTCGGGTACACCGTGGAGAACGTGGCCTTCGATATCGCCAACTTCTACGATACCTCGGAGGATCCCGAAGAGGATCAGCTGCATCGACCGCCGGTGGTGACCGTGATGGGGCACGTCGACCACGGGAAGACCTCCCTGTTGGACGCGGTCCGCAAGTCGACGGTGACCGAGGCGGAGGCCGGGGGGATCACCCAGCATATCGGCGCCTACATGGTAGAGACCGAGCATGGGATGGTGACCTTCCTGGATACTCCTGGTCACGAGGCGTTCACGGCGCTGCGTATGCGAGGGGCCCAGGCCACGGACATCGTGGTGCTCGTGGTGGCCGCCGACGACGGGGTGATGCCCCAGACGGCGGAGGCGATCAGTCACTCGCGGGACGCCGGGGTGCCGATCATCGTGGCGGTCAACAAGATCGACAAGCCCACGGCGAACCCCGATCGGGTGAAGACGGCGCTCTCGGAGTACGAGTTGATCCCCGAGGAGTGGGGCGGAAGCACCCTCTTCGTGGAGGTGAGCGCCCTGGAAGGGACCAATATCGAGGGGCTCTTGGAGGCCATCAGCCTCCAGGCGGAGCTGATGGAGTTGAGAGCGTCGCCGTCGCGGGTCGCTCAGGGCCTGGTGATCGAGGCGGAGCTGGACATCGGCCGCGGTCCGGTGGCGACGATTCTGGTGCAGCGAGGGACGCTGAAGACCGGAGATATTCTGGTCAGCGGTCGGTACTACGGTCGGGTGCGTACCATGCACAACGATCGGGGGCAGTCCATCGAGACCGCCGGGCCGAGCCAGCCGGTGGAGATCACCGGGTTGAGCGGGATCCCGCAGGCCGGAGAGCCGATCTTCGTGGTCGAGGAAGAGCGCGACGCCAAGCGGATCACCGAGCACGTCACGGATCAGCGACGGAAAGAGACCATGGCGAGCCGGGCCAAAGAATCCGCGGGGAGCCTGGAAGATCTGTCGGCGATGATCCGAGAAGGAGAGATGAAGGAGCTGAAGGTGATCCTCAAGGGCGACGTCCAGGGATCCGTAGAAGCTCTGAAAGAAGCCTTCGGGAAGCTCGGCAACGAGGAGGTCCGCACGAAGATCATCCACATCGGCGTCGGCGGGATCACGGAGAACGACGTGAACCTGGCGGCCTCCTCGGAGGACGGCGCGGTGATCGTGGGCTTCAACGTGCGGCCCGACAGCCGGGCCGCTGAGGTGGCCGAGAAGTACGGCGTTCAGATCCTGACCCATAGCATCATCTACGACGCCATCGAGCAGATTCGGTCGATTCTGGAAGGCCTCCTCTCCCCGATCGTCGAGGAGGAGGTGGTGGGCCACGCCGAGGTGCGAGATATCTTCACGGCGCCGAAGGTGGGCACCATCGCCGGTTGCTACGTCACGGACGGGATCATTCGGCGAAACGCCATGGCCCGGCTGATTCGGGATGGCCGGGTGATCTACGAGTCGACCATCGCGTCTTTGCGGCGGTTCAAGGACGACGTCAAAGAGGTGAAGAGCGGCTTTGAGTGCGGCCTGAGCATCGAGAACTACAACGACATCAAGCTGGGCGACACCGTCGAGGTCTACGAGCACCGAGAAGTGTCGGCCACCTTCGATTGAGGCAGGAGTGATGAGTTCTCAGCGCGGATTCTCTCGGTCGGAGCGGGTGGGGCAGCAGATTCACGAGCTGGTCGCCCGATTCTTGCTCACCGACGTGGACGACCCCCGGTTGTCCCTGGTGCAGGTGACCGAGGTGGACGTGAGCCCGAACCTCCGGAACGCCAGGGTGTATTATATCCTGCTGCAGGAGGAGGAGCCCCGAGAGGCCGTCGACGAGGCCCTCGACGGGGTCACGGGGCTGATCAAGCGGGAGATCGCCGGGAGCCTGAGCCTGAAGTACGTGCCGGACGTGGAGTTTCGCTTCGACGAGGCGGTAGACCGGGGACGGCGGATCGATAACTTGTTGTCGGGGCTGAACGACGAGTAGCCCTGTGCCCTTCAATGAGAGCTCGTCATGGCCGCAGAAGCGCCCCGAAGCGCGGACCTCTCTCGTCAGATCGACGAGTTTTTAGACCTGATTCAGGGAGCCCAGACCTTTCTGGTGGTGGCCCACGCCCACCCCGATGGGGACGCCGTGGGATCCACGCTGGGCCTGGCGAAGATCCTTCAAGGGCAGGGGAAAGACGTCACGGTCTACAATCGCGATCCCGTGCCGTACAACTTCTCCTTTCTCCCGGGCGCCGAGGAGTGGGTCACGGAGGTGCCAGTCAACGGAGGGTTCGACGTGACCGTAGTCCTCGACTGCGCCGAGGCGTCGCGGATCGGGGAGGAGTTTCCGAAGCACGGGTGGGGAGAGACGATCGCCGTGGTCGACCATCATAAGACCTGGGATCCGGGGTTCGCCGACGTCTACGTCCGAGACGTGGAGGCGGCGGCGACAGGGGAGATCCTCTTTCGGATCGCCGCTCGGCTGGGACCGATCACCCAGGAGATCGCGGAGAACCTGTACTGCTGTATGATGACGGACACCGGGAGCTTCCGGTACTCGAATACGAGCCCCACGGCGTTTCGGATCGCCGGGGAGCTGGTGGCGGCCGGAGTGGACCCCTGGAAGATGACCAGCCAGGTCTACGAGAATCAGCCCCGGGAGCGCCTGGATCTCCTGTGTCGGGTATTGGAGACGCTGTCGATCTCGGAGTGTGGGCGGCTGGCGTTTCTGCGGGTCGAGGATGAGATGCTCTCCGGGGTGGACTCCGACGGGGATCTCACCGATGGGTTTATCAACTACGCCCGGTCCATTCGAGGCGTGGAGGTGGCGACCCAGCTGAGGGAGGCCGGGGGAGGGGTCTGGCGGGTGTCGTTTCGGTCGAGGGGAGCCGTCGACGTGTCGGCGCTGGCCGAGAAGTTCGGGGGTGGGGGACATCATAACGCGGCGGGATGCTCCATCGAGGCCGAGCCGGAGGAGATCGAAGCCGAGCTCGCCAGGGCTCTGGTTGAGATCCTGGGCCCCGCCTGAACCACCTCTTTAGCGATCGAGAACAATGATGGGAACGCCAGCGGGACTGCTCCTGGTGGACAAGCCGCCAGGGATGACCAGCTTCGACGTGGTGCGGGCGGTGCGAAAGCTCGCGAAGACCCGGAAGGTGGGTCATACGGGGACTCTGGATCCAGACGCCACGGGCCTGTTGGCCGTGGCGATCGGCGGGTGCACGAAGCTGACGCGGTTCCTGCTCCTCGATGAGAAGAGGTACGCCTACACCGTGAAGTTCGGGGCGGCGACCACGACGGACGACTCCACAGGGGAGGTGCTGCGGGAGGCTCCCGTGGAGCACCTGACGGAGGCGGTGATCCGGGCGGGGATGGAGGGGTTTCTGGGGGAGATCGAGCAGGTGCCGCCGGTGTACTCGGCGATCAAGGTCCGGGGGAAGAGGGCGCATAAGCTGGCCCGGGCCGGGGAAGACGTGGAGATGAAGGCCCGTACGGTGTGGATCAAGGAGCTGGAGCTGCGGAGCTTTCGGAGAGATGCCTGGGAGGCCGACTTCGAGGTTCGGTGCGGGTCCGGGACTTACGTCAGATCCCTGGCGAGGGACCTCGGGGAGGAGGTGGGGTCGGCGGCCCATACCACGGCGATTCGACGGCTCTCGGTGGGACTCTTTCTGCTGGAGGAGGCCGTGGTGCTGGGAGAGCTCACCGAGGAGAATCTGGGGGAGCACCTGCGGACGCCCTTGCAGATGGTCCAGTCACTTGGGACCGTGGAGGTCGATGAAGCCCAGGCACAGGCGTTGCGGATGGGGCAGCCCATCGAGGCCGAGGCGCCGGAGGGGGAGTTTCTGGCGGCTCATCGGGGAGACGAGCTGGTGGCCGTGGTGTATTGGCGCGGAGAAGGGGATGACCGACGGCTGTGGCCGCGACGGGTAATGACCTGAGGTGATATCCTGAGGAGGAGTGATGATGGCGACGAAGGACGAGAAGATCGTGCTCTACGGGGCGACGGGGAACACCGGAGAGCTTGTGGCCAGGGAGTTGGTGCGTCGGGGGTGTCGGCCCATGTTGGGTGGGCGCAGCGAGGAGAAGCTGAGCGCGCTGGCCGAGGAGTTGGGCCTGGAGTACAGAGCGGCCGCCGTAGACGACGGGCCTGGGCTCGATGAGCTGATCGCAGGTGCGTCGGTGGTGATCAGCTGCGCCGGGCCCTTCGTGGACGTGGGGCGGCCCGTGGCGGAGGCCGCGATCCGCCACGGTGCACACTACGTGGACACCACAGGAGAGCAGGCCTACATGCGGGTCTTGTCGGAGGAGTTGAGCGGCGAGGCGAAGGAGAAGGGGGTAGTGCTCTTGCCGGCCTGCGCGTTCGAGTTCGCCTTAGGAGATCTGGCCGCCGAGATCGGGTGGGTGCAGGGGGCCTCACGGATCGCCGTCGCTTATGTGGTGGACGACTTCACGATGAGTCAGGGGACGAAGAAGTCACTGGTGCGGTCCTTCGGCGAGAAGGGGCTGACCTTCGTGGATGGAGAGCTGCAGGAGAAGCGGGTCGGGTACCGGCTTTTCGACGTGCCCCTGCCGGGGGGAGAGAAACGAAAGGCGGCATGGGTGCCAGGCGGGGAGGCGCTGACCGTGCCGCCTCGGGGCGGGGTGTCCCGGGTGGAGACCTGTATCGCCGCCGGCGACGGGGCGGCCTTTCTGGTGGGGACTCTCTCGGGGGTGCTGCCGTCGGTGCTGCGGATGATGCAGCCCCTGGCCGATAAAGTAGTGGAGCGCGGGGAGGGGCCGCCTCGGGAGGTCGCCGAGGAGGAGGTGTTCTATGTCGTGGCCTTCGATCCGAAGGATGGGAAGGCCTATGCGACGATTCGAGGGCTTGATATCTACGGCGTGACCGCCCGGGTGGTCTCGGAGTCTGTGGAGTACCTCTGTAGAGAAGAGCCGAAGAAGAAGGGGTTTGTGGGGGCGGCGGACCTCTTCGATGCCGAGGAGTTTTTGGAGTCTGTGGGTGTGGAGTTGTTGGAGAAGGAGGAGAGATGAAGGGCGCGATCGCGAGAGAGCTGGGCGTAAAGTCTGGGCAGGTGGGGGCGGTGCTCTCCCTGCTGGACGGGGGCAATACGGTGCCCTTCATCGCCCGGTATCGGAAAGAGGCCACGGGGAATCTCGATGAGGTGCAGATCCGGGAGGTGGCCCGGATCGCCGAGGAGCTGCAGAAGCTCGAGGAGCGACGGGCGGCGATCCTGTCGCGGTTGCAGGAGCAGGGGGATCTGACGGCGGAGTTGAAGAAGAAAATCGAAGGGGCTGACTCAAGGGCCCGGCTGGAGGACCTCTACGGGCCGTACAAGAAGAAGCGAAAGACCCGGGGGATGAAGGCTCGGGACGCCGGGTTGGAGCCTGTGGCGCGGATGATCGAGGCCGGGGAGGATCCGGGACGGAGGGCGCGAGAGTTCACCTGCGACGCCTACCCGACGGTCGAGGATGTGATCGCCGGAGCCCAGGACATCCTCGCCGAGGAACTCGCCGACGACGCCGATCTGCGGGGTGTGGTGCGGGATCTTGTGCGAAAGAAGGGACGAGTGACGTCGAAGAAGCGTCGAGGTGCGTCGGGGGACGACACGTATAAGTTGTATCGGGAGTTTTCGGCTCCGGTGGGGCGGATTAAGCCTCATCAGGTGCTGGCGATTCGACGGGGGGACAACGACAAGGAGCTGTCGTTCTCGATCGAGGCCACCGACGAGCGGCAGGTGGAGAAGCTCTTGGACCGGAGGTTGCGGGGAGGCGGCCGGGGGCGACGGCTGCATAAAGAGGCCCTGGAGGAGGGGTTCTCGCGGCTTCTGATGCCCGCCGTGGAGCGAGACCTCTGGCGAGAGCTGGAGGAACAAGCCGAGGCCCATGCCATCGAGGTCTTCGCGGTGAACCTGAAGAACCTGCTGCTGCGGCCGCCCGTGCAGGATCGGGTGGTGCTGGGGCTGGACCCGGGGCTGCGGACGGGGTGCAAGGCGGCCATCGTGGATTCGACGGGGAAGCTCCTGGGGACGGGGCAGTGCTTCGTTCACGACGGACGCCGGGAGCAGGCGGTGGGGTTGATTCAGGGGTGGATCGATAAGTACGGCGTGGATCTCGTGGCGATCGGCAACGGGACAGGGAGTCGAGAGACCGAGGAGGTCGTGGCCCGGGCGCTGAAGGAGCAAGCCGAGGTGTCCTTCGCGGTGGTCGATGAGGCGGGGGCGAGCGTCTACAGCGCCTCGGAGCTGGCGCGGCGGGAGCTACCGGAGCTCGACGTGTCCGTGCGGGGCGCCGTGTCGATCGCCCGGCGATTGCAGGACCCCCTGGCGGAGCTGGTGAAGATCGACCCCAAGAGCGTGGGCGTGGGGATGTACCAGCACGACGTGAATCAGACAGCCCTGCGGGAGGCATTGGACGCCGTCGTGGAGGACGTGGTCAACGGGGTCGGGGTTGACCTGAACGCCGCGTCGGAGGCGCTACTGGCCCGGGTGGCCGGGGTAGGGCCGGCGCTGGCGAAGCGGATCGTCGACCGGCGGGAGGAGAAGGGCGCGTTCCGGGCCCGGCGAGAGCTCTTGGACGTGTCCGGGTTGGGGGAGAAGACCTTCGAGCAATGCGCGGGGTTTTTGCGGGTGCGAGGGGGCAAGGAGCCCCTGGACCGGACGGCGATCCACCCCGAGAGCTACGGGTTGGCTCGGAAGGTCCTGCGAGAAGTGGGGCTCGCCGTGGGGGAAGCGGGGATCGCCGATGGGCTGAAGCAGCTCGAGCGGTCCGGGCGGCTTCAGGAGATCGCCGAGGCCGAAGGGGTTGGGGAGCACACCCTGGCGGATATCGTCGATGGTCTGACCCGGCCGGGCCGGGATCCTCGGGAGGAGTTCGACCCGCCGGTGCTGCGCAAGCAGGTCCTGACCATGGAGGACCTCAAAGAGGGGATGCGCCTGCCGGGGACGGTGCGAAATGTGGTGGACTTCGGGGCCTTCGTCGACATCGGGGTGAAGCAAG
>SKON01000004.1 GCA_007120035.1 Myxococcales bacterium | reverse complement strand
CTTGTCTTGGTTAGGCTCAAAACTCGTCCTATCACCCGGAACTCATTTCTTGCGATCGAAATCCTCCGAAATTCCTTACGCCCTTATTCTATGCGCCCCTCGGTTGAACCGGATCGAGTGGAAGGGGGTCTGCTCCACGGGCCCTCTGCTCACGCACGGGCTCCCAGCGGAGGCTTCGTTGAGCGCCCTCGATCCGGCACATCGAACCGCATCAGCTAACCCGACGTCTCAGAACCGCGCCCGCCGACGTGGGCTCCAGTTGACCGCCCGAAAATCGCCATGGTATCGCACATCCCAGAACTTTTGGGCCTCTTCATTGGGAGTATGGAACATGGATTCTTCGATTTCGACCATCGCCGTCGTCGGCGCCGGACAGATGGGCCAGGGCATCGCCCAGGTCGCCGCCATGTCGGGCTACGCCGTGATCCTCATGGACCAGAGCGGCGACGCCCTGGCCGGCGCACAGAAGGCCACCGAGCGCAGCCTGAACAAGCTCGTCGCCAAAGAGCGCATCGCCGCCGAGCTCAAGGACGCCGCCCTCTCCCGGATCTCCACCACCACGGAGCTCGCCGACCTCGCCGACGCAGACCTCGTCGTCGAGGCCATCGTGGAGAACGGCGCGATCAAAAAAGAGATCTTCGCCACCCTGGACGGTCTCCTCGGGGACCACGCCATCCTGGCCAGCAACACCTCGAGCATCTCGATCACCGAGCTGGCCGCCAGCACGAGCCGCCCGGACCGATTCATCGGCATGCACTTCATGAACCCCGTCCCCATCATGAAGCTCGTCGAGGTGATCAAGGGCCTGGCCACCTCCGACGAGACCACCGCCGCCATCCAGGCCGTGGCCGACAAGATGGGCAAGACCACGGTCTACTCCGAGGACTCCCCGGGCTTCTTGGTGAACCGAATCTTGATGCCCATGATCAACGAGGCCGTCGTCGCCCTGCACGAGGGCGTGGGCTCCGTGGAAGACATCGACACCGCCATGAAGCTGGGCACGAACCAGCCCATGGGCCCTCTGACCCTGGCGGACTTCATCGGCCTCGACACCTGCCTGGCGATCATGGAGGTCCTCCACACCAACCTGGGCGACTCCAAGTACCGCCCCTGCCCGCTGCTGCGAAACTACGTCGCCGCCGGCTGGCTGGGACGCAAGGCGGGCCGCGGCTTCTACACCTACGACTGAGGACAGAACATGACCGACTTCGAGACCATCTCCGTAGACCTCGGGTCCGACGGCCTGGCGACCCTGACCATCACCCGCCCCAAGGCCCTCAACGCCCTGAACGAGCAGGTCCTCACCGAGCTCTCCCAGGCCCTCGAGGACCTGGCCGCCCGAGACCTCCGGGCCCTGATCGTCACCGGCGAGGGCCGTGCCTTCATCGCTGGAGCGGATATTAAGGCCATGATGGAGATGAGCGCCGACGAGGCCCTCACCTTCGGACACCTCGGCCACTCCGTGATGAACGCCCTCCAGGGCCTGCCCTTCCCCACCATCGCCGCCGTCAACGGCTTCGCCCTCGGCGGCGGTCTGGAGCTCGCCCTGAGCTGCGACCTGATCTACCTCTCCGAGAAGGCCAAGGTGGGCCTCCCCGAGGTGGGCCTGGGGATCATCCCCGGCTTCGGCGGCACCCAGCGCCTGGGCCGGCGCATCGGCTGGCACCACGCCCGCCGCCTGGTCTTCACGGGCGCGACCATCGACGCCGCCGAGGCCCTGCGCATCGGCCTGGCCCTGGAGGTCTTCCCCGCCGATGAGTTCATGGACAAGGTGCGCGACGTGGCCACGGCCATCGCCTCCCAGGGCCCCGTGGCCGTTCGCCGGGCCCGAGAGGTCATGGCCCGCGGCGCCGAGCTCCCCCTCGAGGACGCCAACCGCGCCGAAGTCGAGGCCTTCGCCGGCCTCTGGGACACCGCCGACCGCGCCGAGGGTATGGCGGCCTTCGTCGACCGCCGCGACGTCGACTTCCAGGGCGCCTGACCATGGACTTTCGGCTTCAACCTCACCAGCAGGACACCGTGACCCGAGCCCAGGGCCTCGCAGAATCCCTGCGAGCCCAGGCTCTCGTCCGCGACGACGAGGCCACCTTCCCCCTGGACTCCCTGAAGGACCTGGCCGACGCCGGCCTGATGGGCGTCAACGTTCGGCCTGAGTACGGGGGGCTTGGCGCCGGCGTCGTCGCCTACAGCCTGGCGGTCTCCACCATCGCCGCCGCCGACCCTGCCGTCGCCGTGACCATGGCGGTAAACAACATGGTCAACGAGGTGATCCAGCAGTTCGGAACCGACGACCAGCGCCAACACCTGATCCCGGCGATCACCTCCGGCGAGTTCTCCTGCGGCTCCTTCTGCCTGAGCGAACCGGGCAGCGGCTCCGACGCCGCCGGCATGAGGACCCGGGCCACTCGCACCGACGATGGCTGGTCCATCACGGGCGCGAAAGCCTGGATCACCTCCGGAGCCTACGCCGGGATCTTTCTGGTCTGGGCCTCCACGGGCCCCCCTGAAGACCGAGCGATCTCCCTCTTCGCCGTCCCCGCCGACACCCCGGGCATCACCGTGGGCAACGCCGAGGAGAAGATGGGCCAGCACGCCTCCAACACGGTGGCGCTCTCCTTCGACGACGTGAAGATCCCCGCCGATTCCATCGTCGGCGAGCCCGGGATGGGCTTCCCCATCGCCATGATGGCCCTCGACGGGGGGCGCATCGGGATCGCCAGCCAATCTCTGGGCATCGCCGACGCCGCCCGGTCCATTGCCGAAGACCTGGGGCTCACCGATGGCCTCCACGAGCTAGACGCAGCGCTTGAGGCCGCCCGCTCCATCACCTGGCGGGCCGCCTGGCTCAAAGAGCAAGGGGACCGCCCCTTCTCCCGAGAAGCCAGCGTCGCCAAGCTCATGGCCTCCGAGGTCGCCGGCCAGTGGGCCGCCGAGCTCTACCGCCGACTCCCCGCCTCCTCAGACTCTGCGTTCGAGGACCACCGACGATTCGCCGCCAAGCTCCTCCGCGACGTCCGGGTCACCCGGATCTACGAGGGCACCAGCGAAATCCAGCGCATCGTCATCGCCCGCGACCTCATCCGGAGGGCCAGCCCATGACCGCACCCACGACCTATCGCATCCTCATCGGCAAGCCCGGCCTCGACGGACACGACCGCGGCGCCAAAGTAATCGCCCGGGCCCTCCGAGACGCCGGCTTCGAGGTGATCTACAGCGGCCTCCACCAGACCCCGGAGTCCCTGGTCCGCACGGCCATCCAGGAAGACGTCGACGGCGTGGGGCTCTCGATCCTCTCCGGCGCCCACAACACTCTGATGCCCGAGGTGGTCCGCCTCCTCACCGAGGAAGGCGCCGACGACATCTTCGTCTTCGGCGGCGGCATCATCCCCGCTGAAGACATCCCCGGCCTCCTCGACGCCGGCGTCAAAGCCATCTTCACCCCCGGGACCCCCACCACGGACGTGATCGATTTCGTCCAGACCGCCTGCGACGAGAAGTACGGCGTGCAGGAGTCCGGAGAATGAACCTCACCATCGACGAGAACCTGGGGATCCTCCAGGAGACGGTCCAGCGGTTCGCCTCCCAACAGTTGACCACCGAGGGGCTCACCCAGGGGTTCACCGCCGCCGAGAAAGAGCAGCTCTTCGGCGGCCTGACCGAGCTCGGCGTCTTCCACGTGACGCTCTCCGAAGATCAGGGCGGCTTCGGCTTCGGTCCCCTGGCCCTCCCGCTGATCCTGGAGTCCATCGGCGCCGCGAACCCCAGCCTGGCAGCCTACCTGGCCTTCCACCTCGCTTTGGCGGACCCCGCCTCCCCAGAGACCCCCTGCGCCGTCGGCGTCACCCCCACGTCGGGTCAGACCGCCCGGCTCTTCTCCTTCCTCGACGCCCCCGAGTCCACGCGGATCCTCACGGGCCCCACCATCGCCGCTCCGGTCGCCACTACAGTCACCGCCAAGGCGTCCCCGGACGCGCTGGGCCTCTCTGGACTCCACCACACCACGTGCGACCTCGACGGAGCCCCCTCGTCACCAGTCGACAATTCGGCCCTCTCCTCGCTGATGACCGCCCTGGCCGCCACCGCCGTGGGCCTTAGCCAGGGCGCCCTCCGAGAGGGACTCGCCTACGCCGCCGAACGAGAGCAATTCGGCAAGGCCTTGAACCGGTTTCAGGCCATCCAGTTCAAGCTCGCCGACATGGAAGCTCACCGCCTCAGCGCCCAATGGCTCACCTACCGGGCCGCCACAGACTCCACCCTGGCCGCCGCAGCCCTCTCAAGAGCCACGGAGTCGGCGGCCTTCATCGCCGACGAGGCCCTCCAGATCCACGGCGGCTACGGCTACACCAAAGAATACCCCGTGGAAACCTTCTTCCGGGACGCCCAGGAGCTGCGCCGTATCGCCGCCGACACCCTGGCGCTCCATTGGAGCCTTTGATGACCTCTCCCCTGGCCCAGCGAGTCCTCGACGGGGAACACCGCGCCGCCGCCCGGCTGATGCGCCTCGCCGACGACGGGGCTCCCGCCGCTCGCCAGGCCCTCACGGAGCTCTTCCCCCACACGGGCAACGCCTACATCCTCGGAGTCACGGGCAACCCGGGCTCCGGCAAGTCCACCCTGGTCAACCGCTTGATCAAGTCCTTCCGGGCCACGGGCAGTACCGTGGGCTGCATCGCCGTCGACCCCACGAGCCCCTTCTCCGGGGGAGCCATCCTCGGCGACCGGGTCCGGATGCAGGAGCACGCCGACGACCCGGGAGTCTTCATCCGGTCTGTGGCGACCCGAGGACACCTGGGCGGCCTGTCACGGTCCACCCCGGCGATGATCCAGATCTTCGACGCCATGGGCTTCGACGTGATCATCGTCGAGACCGTCGGCGTCGGTCAGGACGAGGTCGACATCGTTCGGTTCGCCGACACCAGCCTCGTGGTCCTCGTCCCCGGCCTCGGCGACGACATCCAGGCCGACAAGGCCGGCCTGATGGAGATTGCCGATATCTTCGTCCTTAACAAGGCCGACCGCCCGGGCATCAAACGCCTGGAGCGAGAGGTCCGCACCATGCTCTCTCTCCACCGAGCCGCCGCCGACGGCCAGACCACCCGCCCCCCGATCTGCCTGACCACGGCCGCCACCGGCGACGGCCTGCCCCTCCTCGTCGAGGCCATCGACGACCACCGCCAGTCCCTACAGCGTCAAGACCGCCGCCAGCGATCACTCACTCAGCAAGCCCACCTGATCCGCGCCATCGCCCGCACCGAACTGGAGATCCTCTTCGAGGAGACCGCCACTGCGCCTCAATTCTCGGCCCTCGTCGCCGACGTCGTCGACGGCACCACCGACCCCTTCACCGCCGCAGACGCCTTCCTCGCCGCCCTCCTCCGGCGAAATGATGTGTGATCCCCGTTGATCCGTTGGCCCGACTCCCGAAGCCTCGTGGCCTTGGCCCGAGGGGAGGTTCCGCGCCGCCGGTTGTCCTTAGAGGTCCGGCAGATCCGCCGGCGAAGTCGTCACCGTCCCGGACGCCAGGAAGGTCTCAGGAGCCTGCAGATCCGTCTCCGTCGACAGATCGAAGGTCAGATCGCTGATCTCCACCCGCTCTTCGAGCTCCCGCTCCACCATGGCGATCTCCACAGAGGACACCAGGGGCTCGAGCACCTGGGCGCTCCACTCGGAGAGGTCGAAGTCGAAGGTCAGGAACTGCTCTCCATCGACAAACTCCACCTCGTCAAAGGTGAAGTAGATCACCGACTGGCTGGCGTACCGGAAGGGAGTCCAGGTCGACGAGTCCTGCCGGATACTCAACTTATCGAAGGGCATGGGCACCGGGTTTCCATCGGAGTCGTCATCGGTGTCGACCATACGACCCGACGCTGGCGTCGAGCGGACCCACCCCTCGATGCTCAAACTCGAAGGTTCCTGAGCGAGCCGAGCATACCGAGCGACCTCGGAGTTCGGCGCCTCCTGGGGCTCGAGCCGCACGCTCACCAAAAACCGGCCCGTCTCGGGCACCACCACCGAGGGCCGCTCCACGCTGGTGCCCCCTCGGTCGAGTTCGAACACAAGATCGATGGGCTCCGACGTGGAATACACAAGGCCCGACGACGGGTCCAATGGCTCCAGGCGAATCGCCGAGATCGACAACCCCAGCCGATCTACGACCAGGCTCTCCGGCAGCCCATCGAGCCCGGAGATCCGAAACTCCGGCGTCACCACCGACGCCTGCGAGAGCTCTGCCTGGGGACCAGGAGCCTCCAACTCCACGTCCCGGGGAGCTTCCTCCACACAGGCCCAGGAGACCATCGCGAGACCAGCCATGAGCGCGCCCATTTGGATCTTTCTGATCATCATCGTCACCCTACGAGCTCTTCTTTCAACGCCAGCAACTCCGGCGTCCCATTGATTATCTGGCTCAGCCTCGGCCGCTTCATCTGAAGCTTCTCGGCTGCCCGCGTGATATTACCGCCTGTGCTCCGGAGCGCCCGCTCGATGCACAGCCGCTCCAACCGATCCTTCATCTCCGAGAGCGAGAGTTCCTCGGAGAGGACCTCATCGACCAGGGCGTCTTCCGAGAGCGACCCCACGGCCACAGGCTCGTCGATCTCCAGCTCGTCCAGCGGGATCTCCACGGAGATCTCCGGAAGGTCCGCGCGGTGCTCTCCAGAGAAGAAGTCCCTAAACTGCCCCAGGTGTTCCATCGTGACCTCGTCGCCCTCCACGAAGAGCAGAACGCTGCGCACGAAGTTCTCCAACTCTCGAATGTTTCCGGGCCAACTGTACCGTGCCAGATATTGCGACACCTCCGGCGCAAACCGCGGCGCCGAATCACCGGCGCTGAGCTCGGCGAAATGTCGCAGCAGCGCCGGCACATCTTCCCTTCGGTCTCGCAGAGGCGGCATCTCCAGCACAAACCCCTTGAGTCGGTAGTAGAGGTCCAACCGGAACTTCCCGGACTCCACCATCTCCTCCAGAGGCCGATTGGTAGCCGCCACCACCCGGACATCGGCGGACCGCGTCTTTGTGCCACCCACACGCTCAAACACCCCATCTTGGAGCACTCGAAGGAGCGCCACCTGGGTCTTCGGCGAGATATCCCCGATCTCGTCGAGGAAGATCGTCCCGCCGTGGGCTCTCTCAAAACGCCCCGACTTCTCGGACACCGCACCGGTGAACGCCCCCTTCTCGTGCCCGAAGAGCTCGCTCAACAGAAGTTCCTCGACGAAGGCCGCGCAGTTCACCTTCACAAAGGGCCCATCGCTGCGGCCGCTCTGCTCGTGGATCGCCTCCGCGATCAGCTCCTTGCCGGTCCCCGACTCCCCGGTGATCAACACAGCGGTCTCGCCAGGAGCCACCCGATCCACACGCCGCAAGGCTTCCAGCAGCCGACGGTCCTCGCCGACGATCTTTGCGTACCGCTTGCGCCATCGCGGGTACCCCGGACTCTGGCGCCAATCGAGCTCGTCTTCGTTGACGGCCTCGCCAAGATCCGGCGCCTCGACGACCTCGGGCTCCACCACCAACGAGCCGTTCACGGCTTCCACCAGCCGTCGGTACACTGGGATCTGCCAGAACTGCGCTCGGAACCGCTCCGGCACCTCCGCCTCTCGAGCCTGCACCTCCGCGAGCGCCTGCTCCAAGAGCAGCGAACGGGCTCCCTCGTCATCCCACAGGGCCGCCAACACGAGCTTCGCACCCAGGGCGTCCCGGAAGTGACCAGCGTCCCGAAGGCTATCGAAGAGCTCCCGCCAACGCTCCTCCTTCACCTCTTCCCCGCCCAGAACATCCAGGCGCTCACAGACCAGCCGTCGAAGGGCACCGACCACGGGCGTGCCCTCTTCCGCTGACACCTCGCCCACCAGATCCTGGGCCTCCTCGGCTCGTCCCAGGTCCAAGAGCACTGCGGCACGCCTGACCTTCATCTCAGCCGAGTAGAGTCCATCGGCCTCGGCGTCTCGCAGAGGCTCCAGGCTCTCGTCGAGCCGGCCCTGCTCTACCAAGATCTGCGCAAGGACTACCCGCGCCCAGGATCCACGGTAGCCAGGCTCCGTCTCACTTCGCTTCAGCGAGTCTTCGGCCAGTTGACGAGCGATCTCGAAGGCCCCCACATCCTGATAGAGAGTGGCCAGGTTGTGGAACACCACCTCTTCCAGGAGGGGGTTGCTTCGCCGCTGCACCTCCCGCAGGGTCTTCTCATAGAGCCCCAACGATCGCTCAAGCTCGCCACGACGTTGGGCCACGATGCCCAGGTTCAACCAGCAGATCTCTCGAGGGAGACCGCCAGGGAGCGGCGAGCCTTCCAGAGCGCGACCCAGGCGCTGCTCCGCTTCGTCGAAGCGCCGCTGCTGCAGCGCCACCACAGCGAGGTTCCCCTGGGCCCGGAGCTCTTCTACCTTCAATCCGGCCCTACGAGCCTCCGACGCGGCCTCTTCGAAGAGACGCCTGGCAGAGACCAACTCGCCGCCGAAGAGCGCGACTCGACCCAGTACGCTTCGGGCCCGCACCGCCGTGGAGTCCAGGACCTCCCGCTCGGCGTCGGCGACCAGCACCTCGGTAGCCAGCCTCGTCGCCAGCTCTCGATCGCCCTGTCGGAACGCGAGCTCGGCCCGGGTCACTGACACCTGGCGCCGATCCTCTCGGTCCTCAGGCCGATCCAGAAAGGTTCGGGCTCGCTCCAGGTGGGTCAGGGCCGCCTCGAAATCTCCGAGCTCCACAAAACACCGCCCGATCCGTTGTTCCAGCCGGCCTCGCTCCGATGACTCCCCCACGCCCTCCATCAACATCGTCGCCAGCCCCAACGCTTGCTCCCACCGACCGCGGGCCTCCGCTACCTGCAGGCTCAACTCGAGGACATCCCGGGACGGATCGTTCTCCCGAAGCCCATTCAGCAGCTCTTCGGCCTCCGTCCAATGCCCCCCTCGAAAGAGCCGCTCCGCCGCGGGCACCGCAAACCGGCGAGCCGTCGCCACCTCGCCGGCCGCCAACGCGTGTCGGGCCAAAAAGACAGCATCTCCTACCCCGGCCGCCAGCGCGCCTCGAGCCAACGCGGCGTGCCGGGCGATTCGCTCCTCCTCACCGAGCTCCTCCAACACACCTCGGCGGATCTCTTCCCGGGCGCAGTCCACCTCCACAGCCCCACGCATCACCCGCCGCTCCAGGAGCCCGCTGCCCTGCAGCTCCCTCAACGATGGCAGCACTGGACCGGGCGTCGCCTCTTCCAGCACGGCGAGATCCAGGGCCCTGCCAGCCACCGCCAGAAGGGCCAGCACCTCTCGGGCGTCTGCCCCGAGGCTTCGAAATCGCGCTCGCCAGAGCTCATCCACCGACGGCGGCAACCCCTCCAAGAGCGCCTCCAGCCGGACTCGATCTCCTCCGGTGGCAGCCAGGAGCTGCTCCACCACCCGATCTTCTTCCAGGAAGGACTGAAGGTTCGCCCGCAGCCTCTGATCGAACTCCACCCGCCGAACCTCGACCCCGAGATCCACATCTCCCCGTACACAGATCCCCACCCCTGACTGCTTCGCCACCCCCGGGTCCAGCCTGCCCAGAGGGTCGGCGAAGAAGTGTTGACATGCCTCCTGCACGGCCGTCCACTCCGCCTCGGACAAGCCGTCGGGTCCGAGGATCATCAGAGTCGCCGGGAGTACCGCAGACAGCTCTTCCATCAATCGCACGACGCCATCAGCGAAGAGGCCCACGACGGTCCCCTCGCTCTCACCTACCTCGCCACGAGACACCAGGGTCAAGAAGTCGAAGATCTCCTCGGCCCGGCTCACAGACATGCCGCGGGTTTCCACGGCATCGAGCCACTCGTTCAGCGCCCCGAGGAGGCTATCCTGCACGAAGAACACCTGCTGGCCCGCCTCGCCAAATGCCCCCTCGATCTTGTCACGCTCGTCTTGCACCGTCGACTTCGAGAGATCTACGAGGACCAGGGGCCGCTCGCTTCCGGCCTCGATCAGCCTTGGCCCTATCTCCTCCCCCAGGCTCGCTCTATTGTCTTTCATCAACGCTCATCGGTTCATCTTGCATGGCCACTCACTATAGCGACTCGTCGCCACAGTGCAAACTGGCGGGGATCCCTGCGAAAGTTGTATGCCCTTCGGCTCTCTGCTATCACCAAAGAGCCCGCTGAGGGCCACTCACCACTCTTGAATAGGTACCACCCAATGCGCTCCCGAATGATCTCCCTGCTGGCTCTTCTGACCTCCGTACTCGTCTTCGGGCTGGCCTGTGGGTTCCTCGACTCTGAGGTCGCCACCGTCACCTACGAGGAGGCCATCCCGGTCACGTTCTCGGTCAACGCCTCCCAGCTCTGCACCGAGGACTGCGACGGCCCCTCCGAGCCGTCTCCACAAGAAGTGGAACTCGCCGACATCGAGCTCTCCGTCCCCCTGGACCTCGTCGCGGCCACGGGCAACGAGGAGCTCCGGACCATCGCCTCCCGCATGCGATCCCTGGAAATAACCAGCATCGACTACATCGTTACCGACAACGACTTGACCTTCGACCTCCCCGAGCTGGAGCTCCACGTGGCACCGCCGAACGTGACGTCCACGGACCACGCCTCCTCAGTCCACCTGACCACCCTGCCCGTGGTGGCCGCCGAGACCGACGTCTCGACCACCGCCCCGGCACGCGACGAAGCCGTGGAGCCCGCTTCGGACATCTTCAAGAACCTCGACTTCACCGCCCTGGGAGCCGGCACGCCCGTGATCCGGGAGGGCCAGCCCTTCCCGCCATCGGGCGACGCTGACCTGGAGATGATCATCAACATTCGCATCGTGGCAAACCCCATTGACTCCCTCTAAGTCCATAGCCCTCTTCGCCTCGGCCCTCTTCGTGGGCCTGGTACTCACCGCCGGTGCCCTGGTCTACGCCGAGGAAGAGCAGGCCCCGGCGACGCAGCGATCCCCCTCGCTCCTCAGCGAGCCCGTGGAGGTGATCTACCGAGGCCTCCTGCAGGACGAGCGGGGACAGCCCATCAGCGCCGTCCTGCCCCTGACCTTCCACCTCTACCGCACCAGCATGTCCGCCGACCCGATCTGGACCGAGGAGCACTTCGTCTCCGTGATCGACGGCCGCTACCAGATCTCCCTGGGGCGGCAGACCCCGCTGCGGGAGCAACTGCTCCTGGGTGATCGGTGGCTCGCTGTGGAGATCACCGACGAAGGAGAGATCCTACGAGACCAGCTCACTGTCACTCGCCCCCCGGGTTCGGAGCGGCGCCCCGCCGCAGGGGGCGACGGCCACGTCGAGCTCGCCGACCGCGCCCTCGTCGCCGACTCGGCGCTCTCCCTCGACGGCCGGACCGCCGAAGACATCGAGGAGATCGCCAACCTGGCGCTGCAACGCCTCGGCGAACACGTCGCCGACCCCAACGCTCACGCCTCGTCGGCTCGGTACCGGATCGGATCTCAGCGGGTCGTCCCCGACGGAGCCGGCGGCGCCGGCGGCACCCCCTTCGAGGTCCGATGCCCTCCCGGCCACGTCGTCACCGGCCTGGAAGGTCGCGCAGGCCGTCTCTTGGACTACATGACCGTGGTCTGCAGCCCTCTGGAGTGATCCATGCGACCCCTGACTGCATGCCTCGTCGTGGCGATGCTCCTGGTAGCCTGCGACTCCCGACAGCGCGGCGAAGCCCGGACACCCGCCTCCGATGATCATCCCCCAAGCGAGCAGCCTCGCTCTCCGGCGCCCACCATCGAACCCGACCAGGCCGAGTCCGCCACCACACCTCCAGAAGAGACCGCCCTTCAGCGGTTCACCGCCGACCTCGACGGCGACGGCCCCCTCCGGGCCGAGCTCGAGACCAACCACGGCACCATCGACTGCACCCTCTTCGAGCAAGAAGCCCCCATCACGGTCGCCAACTTCGTCGGACTCGCCAGGGGCCTGAAAGCATTCGTCGACGAGACCGGTGACGAGATCACCGGCGAGCCCTACTACGACGACACCATCTTTCATCGCCTGATCCCCAACTTCTTGATCCAGGGCGGAGATCGCTCCGGCCACGGCTCCGGAGACCCGGGCTACACCCTCCCCGACGAGTTCACCGACGAGCTCCGCCACGACCGGCCGGGGATCCTCAGCATGGCCAACCTCGGCCCCGGAACCGGCGGCAGCCAATTCTTCATCACCGAGATGGCCGCCCCCCACCTCGACGACCGCCACACCATCTTCGGGCACTGCGACAGCCCCGACGTGATCCGCAGCATCTCCCACGCACCGACGTCGGCCTCCAACCGCCCCCTCTCCCCGGAACCCCGGGTCCTCTCCATTACCTTCAGCCGCGAATAGTACGCGGTTTCACTCCCCCGGATCCTCGTCCCCCGGCTGGGGCTCCACCCGACCTCGCCCCAGGGGCCACCGCCGCCGTCGGCGCGGCGACTCCTCTTCCGGAAGCTCCACCTTCACCGCCTCTTCCTCGGGCGTCTCGTACAACTCCTGCTCCTCTTCGTCGTTGCCACCCCGCCCCCGGACGGCCACCCGACTCTTCACGTTGGGCTTCACGGCGGCGTCGTTGGGGATGAACCGCACCTCGGTGCGGATCTCGAAGCTCACGCTGGTCAGGATCTTCGTGAGCTCCCCGCCAAGATCGACGTTCTCCAGGAACATCCGCATCTCCCGGGAGACCACCCTCAAGATCTCCCGCTTCGTCGCGTCTACCTGACTCATCACCAGCCCCACTGCCTCCCGGGGCAGGCCCCGATCGGTGACCATGGACCGGATCCCGTCTTCGGCCACGATCCCCTCGACCCCCCGCCGCAGCACATCGGGGAAGATCGCCTCGATGGCTCTGCCGAACCGGGAGGCCTGCTCCGGGTCAGCAGCCAAGTCGTCCCAGTTCTCGTAGAGATGCTCGTCCTCCACGGACTCCTCCGGGCCGGGCTCCGGTTGCTCTCTCGTCTCTTTCTTTTCGGACACGTCTACTCTCCCATCTCTGACCACGTCACAGGTCCCGGAACACTCGCTGGGCGGCGGCGACCCCACTTCCCGGGTCCACCTCGGCCCCCAGGGCGCCCAGGGTCTCTTCCAGGGCGCCAAGGGTCAGCAGGATATCCGGGGCGTCGAAGAATCCGATATGCCCCAACCGGATCAGGGAGTCCGCTTCCGGCCCCTGTCCTCCGGCGATCACCACACCGTGATCGTCGCCCATTCGGGCCCGGATGTCACCCCCCGACAGCCCCTCGGGCACTCTGGCCGCCGTGACCGCCCGGGAGGGACTCTGACTAAAGAGGCGAAGCCCCATGGCCTGCACGCCAGCCTGGGTCGCCTCGGCGTTTCGCCGGTGCCGATTCAGTAACCCCTCCCGGCCTTCGGCTCTCATCAGCGCCAACACCTCCCGCAGGGCCAACACCACGGATACCGCCGGGGTGAACGCCGTCTGGTCCTGGGCCTGCCGATCCCGCTCCCGCAGCAGGTCGAAGTAGAACCGCGGGTGATCGGACTCTTCGGCCCGCGTCCAGGCCCGGTCGCTCAACGCCACAAACCCGAGCCCCGGGGGGATCCCCAGCGCCTTCTGAGACCCCGACACCACCACGTCGAGCCCCCACTCGTCCATGGGCATTCGGTGCACCCCCACAGCGGTGATCCCGTCGACGACGAAGAGGGCCTCCGACCGCTCTCGCACCACCTGAGCCAGCTCCCGGACGGGATGATAAGTCCCCGTCGAGGTCTCGCTTGCCACGGCGGTGACCATCGAGACCTCACCGGCCTCCTCCAACACCTTTGCCAGCTCGTCGGGCCGAGCTGCCTCGCCCCACTCCACGGGCAGCTCCACCACGTCGAGCCCGAAGGCCCGGCCCATCTTGGCCCACCGCTCGGCGAACTTCCCGCCACCGATGCACACCACCCGGTCTCCCTTCCCCGTGCAGTTCGTCATGGCCGCCTCGAAGGCCCCCGTCCCACTGCAGGTCAGGGTTAGCACCTCGGCCTCGGTCTCGAAGAACCACCGGAGCCCTTCTCGGACCTCTCCGAAGATCCCCTTGAACTCCTCTCCTCGGTGATGGATCAACTGCCTGGCCATCGCCAGCCGGGCCGCCTCCGGCACCGGCGTGGGCCCCGGGGTCATCAAGTAGTGACGTTCCATCTCGGCTCCTCTCCTGAAGCGACCGCAATGCGAGTTAGGGCTGCTGTGGCCGTGTAGTAGTCCCCGCGCCGCTCGCGGTCAACCGGAAAGCCCCGCCGGGGAGCCGCTCCACGCGGCCCGCCATCTCATGGGTCAAGAGCTCTACCTGAAGCTCTGCGGCCCCTCGACCGGTGTGCCTGTGAAGCGCCTCCAGCCGAAACACCCCGCTCCCATCGGACACCTCCCGGGCCTCCCGCAAGAGCGGGCAATCCCCCCCGGGCGACGCCCCCTGCGCCGGCCGCTCCCTTCGCGCCTCGGGAGGCACGCACTCCCACCACCACCCGAGGAGATCTTCCCGGGAGGCCACCAGCCGCGCACCGGACCGAATCAACTCGTGGCACCCGCGGCATAAGGGATCCATCGGCGGCCCCGGCATCGCCGCCAAAGGCCGACCCAGCACCTCTGCGGCCTCCGCCGTCAAAAGAGAGCCGCTCTTCTCCGCCGCCCGAGCCACAAACACCCCCCGAGCCATCGCCGCGATCAAGCCGTTGCGCCTCCGAAAGTGGAACTTTCGCACCCCCACGCCCGGCGGATACTCGCTGACCAGAGCGCCCCCGCACTCCAACACCTTCTGAAAGAGCGCTTCATGACTCCGCGGCGACGGCCGAACCACCCCGGTCGGCAGAACCACCACGGTCGCCTCCCCCAGATCCACCACGGCCCGATGGGCCACCGCGTCGGTCCCCAGCGCTCCCCCGCTGATCACCACGGCCCCCTGACGCGCTACCTCCTGGACCAACTCCCGGGTGTGACGGGCGTCGTTGGCGTTGATCTTCCGACTCCCCACCACCGCGAGGGTGGGCGCCTCCAATATCTCCAGGCTCCCTCGGACGTGAATCGCCACCGGGGGCTCCTCGAGCTCCATCAGCCCCCGGGGATAGCCCTCCTCTCCGATCAGGACCACCCGCCCCGGCCAACCCTGGACCTCCCTGGCGAACGCCTCGACGCCAACCCCGTGAATCTCCCCCAGGGCCTCCCGGACAGGTCTGCGATACCCATCCCCTCGAAAGGGTACGCCGAAGAACCCATCGGCCTCCAACAGCTGCCGAAACCGGGCGAACTCGTCCCCTCGGAAGGGCACCTTCAGCGCCGCTCCTCGAAGGATCTCGCTCACCGCCGTCTCATCGTCTCCGTACGGCATGGTCCCCCCTGATCTGTCTATGATTCGGACTCCACCACTTGCGCCACGATCACCGTGATGTTGTCGTCCCCCCCGTTCTGGTTGGCCCGCTCCACCAGTTTGCGGCAGAGCTGCTCCAGATCGTCCTCGTCTTCCAAGATCTCCAGGATCTGCTTGTCCGGGACCATGTCCGAGAGCCCGTCGGAGCAGAAGATGAAGAGGTCATTGGGCTGCACCTCCTCGTACTGGACCTCCACCTCGACCTGCTCGGCCAACCCGCAGGCTCGGGTGATTACGTTCTTGTACGGGAAGAACTCCACGTCTTCCTTGGCCAGAATCCCCATCTTCACATACTCGTTGGCCAGGGAGTGGTCCGGGGTCATCTGCTCCAACTCCCCGTCTCGGTACCGATAGGCCCGAGAATCACCGATGTGGGCCATGTACACGCCCTCCTCGGTGAAATACCCCGACACGATGGTGGTCCCCATTCCATCCAGATCTTCGTTGTCCGACGCCGCCTCGAAGACCACCCGGTTGGCCACCTTCAAGGCCTCCGTTAGCCGGGCCCGGTCCAGATCGGACTCCGAGTTGTCGTCATATCCGTTGACGTCGTCTTCAGGGATCGTCTCCCGGTAATAGTCCACGATGGCCCGAATCGCCATCGCGCTGGCCACCTCCCCGGAACTATGCCCCCCCATGCCGTCGGCCACGATACAGAGCGCTTCGTCTCCCTGAGACAGATAGAAGTCGTCTTCGTTATGCTCTCTGGCACAACCGACGTCGGTCATGCCGGCACAGATCAGTTTCATGAAATTCCTTCCGTCTCCTGTCCGACGAGATGGCGCGTTTTACAACCTCTCTGTGATAACGCCAAATCCCGATGGTGGCAATGTTCGCGTCCTCATTGTCCCCTCAGGATCTCAGTCGATCTCCGGCGGGGCGCTGCGGACCCCTTCCCAGGTCGCCTCAAATGGCGACGACTGCTGCCCGCCATCGCCGGTCACCACGCCCATGAAGTGGCCGTTCGTGATCCGATCCACGATCCCGTCGGAGGTCTCCTCCACGAGGCGGCCGCTTCCCCCGAGGCTCAGTCCCATATCAAACTCCAGGCTGTTGATCAGGATGTCGGCGAACCCAAAGAGGGTGGACACCGCGGCGTCACAGAAGTTCTCCACCGTCTGGGCCTGCAAGCAGTAGTCGAAGGCGCAGAGCTCGCCGCTGGGCATCAGAGAGTCGACCAGGTTGCCGCATCCCAACCAGTACGCAAACGCTTCGGACATGGAGTTCGCGTTTCCGTTGGTCACGGCCGGCAGGATCACGTCGTTGATCACGTACATGATCAACCGACCGTACCGCAGGCTCACCGTATGCTGGTCGATCTGAAGTTGGTCATAGGCCACGACTCGTCCGGTCCACTCCGAGCTCAGCACGCCCAGCCCCGGGAAGGTCCCGTCGGCGTCGGGCACCAGCTCGATGGCTCCGCAGTCCGGACCGTCGGAAGGCTCGCACCCCCAGGTCCAGTACAGGGTCAGACCGATCCAGTTGTCCTGACCTCGGAACTCGTAGTTGCTGGCCAGCTTGCCGATATAGAGCTCACTGTGGACCTGAAGGTTTGCCACCACGTTCCTCAAGTCCTGGCCAGCCTCCCAGATCTGGGAGAGCACCGAGTTATTGGCGATGAAGTTGTTGATCATGTTCTGAAACGCCGTATCCAGGTTGGTGGCGCTCAAAAACGCATCCAGGGTCGCGCTGATCAATCCGCCGACCAGATTCCCGATCAGGTTGATGATCTCGTCGTAGATCGCCATCCCCGGATTCTCGAAGACGTTCAGCACCCGGATGATGATATCCCCCACCACCCCGCTATCGGCGATGGCGTCTGTGAAGTCCCAGTGGCTGATCACGTCGTACTTCCCCGTGGGGTTCAGCGGGATCAGCTGCAGGAGAAGGTCGACGTTGGTGGTCTCTTCGTTGTGCACCACCAGGGATCCCACACACCCCCCGGCGGCGATCTGTCCAAAGTCGCCCCGCGCCACAGCGGTGACCACATATCGGTTCCTCGTGCTCAGCCCCTCAAACTCGACCGTGGACTCCGTGAACGGCGTGTACGCCGTCTCGATCGACACGTCGTCTTGCTGGTACCCAAAGGGTCGAAAGTCGTTGCACTCGAATCGATCTTCTCGATAGAGCCGCAGGTCTACGTCCCCGAGGTTCATGATCGATGGCGAGGCGTTGATCACCTCCACCGCGATCGTCCCGGTCTCCGTTGGGAGGGCCTCCACCTCGAAGACCACGTCGTTGGATCGGGGGTGGGTGGCCTCCACCAACCAGGTTCCCAGGTCGTTCCCCAGGTACATATCAACCGACGCCCGGCCCTGGCTGTTCGTGAACGCGTTGGCCCCCGACAGGGAGAGCCCCGCGGCGGTCTCATCGTCCTCTTCCACCAGGATCGTGAACCGGACCTCCTGATTGGACACGGGATCTCCCGACGCCCGATCCACGAGGTATACCGCCACGGGCACCTGATGAGTCAGCTCTCCTTGCAGGTGCCGCTCACCGCCAGCGGCGATCATCAGATAGCCGTCGTCATCCGAGGTCCCCGGCCCTTGGTTCCCGTTGACCGTCCCGCCACCGCTCTCGCCACCACACGCGGAGAGCACCATCAACAGGGCCGAGAAGAGCGCTACTCTCATCGTTCCTCGCCACACCAGCTTTGCAGTCATTCGGTCCTCGTTTCTGCCACACATATCGGCAATTGGGGAGCCCTTGAATCAGTAGCCAAAAGTTACCACCCCGCCCCCTTCCGATCAACAACGCCGCGACACAAGGGTGTGATCGGTTTCCGTCGGTAGGAATGTCGCGATTCCGCAGCGGGTCTTGGCCTGCTGCGGGCTGTGGGCCAACCGATCGCCGTGGATCACACACGCGACACAACCGGAGCGGCTCCGTAACGTAGGAGTAGAGTCACGATGGAGGGCCCGGCGGCCCAACTCGTCAGCTATCTCGACGCTTCGGATCCGCGCCCCGACACCCCCGAAAAATCTATCCTCAGTTAAACCCTTGCTCGTCGGGCGCCAAAATGCTGATCCCCACGAAGGTCCCCACGGTCAACACCGTGACCCCCGTGATCGTCAGCGCCGTCTTCAACGCGCTGAACTCCCGGACCTCAGCGCCGCGCACCGAATCCAGCTGCACCAACACGTTGTACTCCGGGGAGACCAACTGCAGGTCATCCATCACGAAGTTGAACGGCGTGACCCGCTGTCGGGATCCGTCGGTCATCAGCACGGTCAGGGCGTTCACCGTCGACACGGGCACAAGGGTGCATCCACCCAGGTCCGCGGCCGACGGGGCCGCGTCGGCCGCGTCGGCGGCGTCGCTGGCCGTGCCGTCGGCCGCGGCGGCCTCAGCCATCGCCCCTTCGTCGATCAGGCTCCGGTAGGCCGTCGCCCCCTCGGGACAGTCGGCGAGGACCTCGACCACCTGGACGCGCTCCACGCTACTCTCGAGCTTGGCGAGCTCCGAGGTCGTGATCGTGTAGTTGTTGTAGCAGGCGACCTGACTCAAGGTCAGCATCACCAGCAGGGCCAGGGATAGGAGATGACGAAGCGACATTTACACCCTCGAGTTCCTGTGACAGAATCCACCGCAATGATTCGCAGCAGCTCTTCTTCCGCGCTGAATCCTAGAGCAATTCCTCCGACCTTCGCAACTGCAAATGGATCTCGCCCCCCGATCCCTGTCCTGGTGCCTGGCCGCAGGGGTGAGCTTCCTGCTCACCTTCGGGGCCCTCTCAGTGTCCGCTGAGCCGCGAAATGCGCGCCCTTTCAACGGCTCCTTCCAGGAGTGGTCCCTCCGCGGCGGGCCCACCCTCGGGGGCCTCGACGGCGGGTGGACCGCCGACGCCGGATTCCGGCATTCTTTCCCCATGTACCTCGGGGACACCCGCCTCTCCTACCGATTCGCCGGCGGCGGGATCGACGGCGAGGCCCACCAGATCCACGGCCTCCACTTCACCCTGGGAATTCATCCCTTCTACCTGGCGCTTCTCTCTCAGGGGTTGGTCAGTCACTTCTTGGCCTCCCTCCACGCCGAGCTCGGCCTGGGCGCACAGCTGGGCGTCGGTGAGGGGGTTGCCGCCGGGTTCGCCCCCAGCGTTGGGGCCGGCTTCGACCTCCCGATCACCGAGGCCAACCGGGGCCGGGGGGTCTGGCTGAACGCCCTCTATCGCCGTACCTGGACGACCCTCTCCGGACCTGAGTCCGGCCGACTCCACGATCACGCGTTCTTCGTCGGCCTGGCCTGGCGAATCAACGGACCCCTCTTCTGACTGGAACCGATGAACCGACCCACGATCCTCCTCGTCGCTCTCCTCGCCGGCCTCACCACCATCTCTTCGGCGCCTGCCCACACAGACGCCCGGGATCTCACCCACCGGGTGATTCCCACCTCAGAGGAGGCCCAAAGCTCCGGGCTGGCGTCGACCATTCGAGACGCTCGTCAGGATCTGGAGGACGGGGATCATCACCGGGCCGCCCGTGGCTTCGCCGACGCCGCCGAGGCCTCCCCGGATCTTCAGGACTACCTCCTGACACAGGCCGGCCTGGCCGCGTTCCCAGTGATCGACGACGACGAGGAGATGCGATCCCTCCTGGAGGGGCTCCTCGAGACGGACGCCCTGAGCGCCGGCTTTCCCGGCGGTGCCTTCCTCCTCTCACAGCTTCAGGCGGCCTTCCTCGACGGGCCCTCCCCGGACGCTCTCGGGAGCGCCCTGGCGGCCGACGCCGAGGAAGCCTGCCCCTTCTTGATGAACCACCTGACCGGGGGCGACGGCGACCAGGCCTTCTGGGAGCTGGCCCACTCCTTCTGTATCGACGACGACTCCGCCTCGACCCTCGCCAGGCTGACCTACGAGCCGTCGGACTCGGCTCGCCTCGATCGGGCCTACCGCCTCTTCCGGGCGGTCCGATTCCAGGACGCCCTGGCCGAGCTCGACCGCATCGATCTCGACCAGCTCACCTCCACCGAGCGGTGCCAGGCTCACTTTCGACGGGCCCGAAGCCACGTCCGACTCCGCCAACCCGCCGTCTCGGATCCCATCTACCGACGGATCGTCGAGGAATGCACCGACGACGAGACCGAGACCCTCCGGGTTCGCAGCCTCTACGCCGTCGGTAACCGCCAGTACCAGACGGGCCGCCTCGACGAATCGGAGCGCTTCTTCACGACCCTCTTCCAGGAGTACCCCTACCGAACCCACGCCGACGACGCCCTCTTCTTCCTGGCCCGCATCGCCCGCAGGCGCGGCGACACCGAACGGGAGCGAGAGCTCCTCTACCAGGCCCTCACGGAGTATCCTAACGAGGACATGGTCCACGAGATGGCCTGGGAGGTCTTCGAGCCCCTCTTTCGCGACGGCGAGTACCAGGAGTTCATCGATCAGGTCACGGCCCTGCCTCTGCCACCCCGGGATC
Source organism: Myxococcales bacterium (assembly GCA_007120035.1). GTDB lineage: Bacteria > Myxococcota_A > Bradymonadia > Bradymonadales > Bradymonadaceae > SKON01. The sequence continues at coordinate 60,902 of SKON01000004.1, read as the reverse complement.
GAGAGTACTTCAGCCAGGGGCGCCTGGAGTACTTCGTGGGCGCCGCGCACGCCCGCCTCGACCAGACCCCAGAAGCCCTCCGGTACTGGCAGTTGGCCTGGGTGAAGTACCCCTTCAGCTTCTACGGCTACCTCGCTCATCTCCGGATCCGCGAAGCTGGCGAGTCCCCTCAGTCCCTGCGGCGCCCCTCCGATGAGCGGGTCAGCCTGTGGCTCGACGACGACTTCCTCACCACCGGCGCCGGGGTCCTGGCCATGGCCGGAGACTTCCAGGGGGCCTGTGACGTGGAGAGCGCTCGCCTGAGAACCACGGAGTCGATCACGGCCAGTGATCGGTGGCGGCAGGCGCTGCTCTGCCATCACGCCGAGCGATACCCCGTGAGCCACAACATCGCCCGCCGCCAGATCCCTGGTCGCCCCTGGGCCTTCCCCCTCTCGGATCGGATGGTCCGGTGGCAGATCGCCTGGCCCGATCCCTTCGGCCTTCAGCTGGCTCAGGCCGTGGAAGCCCATGGCCCGGACTCCGAGGAACTTCGGGTCCTGCCGGCCCTGGCGAGTGCCATCATGCGAGAGGAGTCGAGCTTCATCGAGGATATCGTCTCCTGGGCCGGCGCTGTGGGCCTGATGCAACTCATGCCCGCTACCGCCCGAGGCCACAGCGACGTCGTCAACGTCGAGGTCACCCCGGAGACCTTGAAACGAGCCGAGGTCAACCTCCCCATCGGAGTCGACCATATCGCCCACCTCTCCCGACGATTTGACGGCCACCCGGTCCTGATGACCGCCGCGTACAACGCCGGCGGCGGTCGGGTCGTCAGCTGGCTGCGCCGCCAACCCGCCGACGAGATCGCCCTCTTCGTCGAGGACATCCCCTTCCTTGAGACCCGGAACTACACCAAGCGGGTCATCGGCTCCTACGGTGCCTACCAGATCCTCTACTCCGACGGTGACGTCGAGCTCGACGATCGGGTCGCGCTGCCCGCCCGATAACTCCCGCGCCGAAGAACTAGCAGCTCAGAAGAACTGCCCGGCCCCAAAGCTGAACATGATCCCCTCGGTGCCCATCACGGGCGCCGACACGTCGGCCCGCACCAGGAGCGCCAGCACCTGCGGCGAATAGATCCGAATCCCCGTCCCCGCCGTGGCCGCCGTGGGCCGCAGCAGAGTCTCCACAAACCGGCTCGTCCCCAGAGCGTCCAAGAAGAACGCGTGCTCCAAGGTGATCCAGGCAAGCCGCAACGAGGGAATCCTCAACTCCACATTGGAGGTCCACATGTGGCGGCCCCGAAACCGCATATCCGGCACCCCCCGGATCGTCTCCAGGCCTCCGGCGGTAGACTGCATATGCTCGATCTCCTGATCGCTGGTGGCGATCGTCGCCCGCACTGCCAGGTTCGCCTCCCTCGGCAAGAGCGTGAAGTGCCGCACCGACGCCGACAACCGATAACTCCGCGGAGCTTCCGCACCGAAGTGCAGGAATTGGTCGGCGTGAACCCCCAGACGGGTCCCTTCATATCGCTGACGATGCTGATCGATCCGCCCCAGGAGCCCGTACCCTCCCACCCGGACGGTCTGCATCGGCCCGGGCAGCCCCGCCCGCTCCAGCTGCGCCTCCATTCGTCGGTCGTCGACGTTATCGAAGGAGAAGGTGTCCCCGTACACCGAGGTCGAAGCCCCCGTGCGGAACCAGATCAACCACTCCCTCTCCAACTGCACTGACGCCCTCCGCCGGGTCAATAGGTACCCACCCAAGAGCTCCCCTTCGCCCCCATAAAAGGTGTGGACCCGATTGATGTAGGCCGCTTCAGTCATCAGCCGCTGCCGAGCCCCGAAGAGCCGGGGCTGCTGAAACCACAGGCTCCCCGAGTTGGTCTCGCCAAGCCGAGAGTAGGACGCCCCGGCCTGCAGATACCGGCCTCCCAGGTTGATGTCCTGCAGCCCCAGGGAAAGCAAGAAGGTCTGACCGCCGGCCCCAAACCGAAACCCCGGCGCTAGCGTCCACCGCTCGCTCACCTTCACCCGCAGCAGCCGCCCCGGAGGCTCGCCGTCGGCGGCCTCCACATCTTCGATCGCCTCCCTGGTGATTCCGCCCAACCCCGGGGCCTCGACCTCGAGCTCCACGGTCCAGAAGAGGCCCGTATTCCGGAGCCGCTGAGCACTCTCCTCCAGGTCCTCCGGGTGAGCCACGTCCCCTTCCTCAAAGGTGAGCTCTCGCTCCACGACGGCTCGCCGGGTCCGAGCGATCCCCTCCACCAGGATCGCGTCCACCCGCACGCAGCCCTCACAGCTTCGCTCCTTCTCTTGGGCGGACGCCTCGGGCAGCCCTGGCCACCCGGCGGCGATCACCCCCCCCCAACACAACAAAAGCGCCCATGCCTTCGAACCGGTCATTCCCCCTGCCCTTCCTCCAACTCGTACCGCGCCACCTTACGGATCAGGTTTCGACGAGACACCCCCAACTCCCGAGCCGTCTGAGACTTATTCCACCCCGTCCGCCGAAGGGTCTCCAGGATCATTCGCCGCTCCACGAACTCGATGGCCTCGGGCAACTCGAAGCCATCGAAGTCCAACGTCGGCTCCTTCGCCGGCGCCTCAGCGATATTGGTCCGAAGCCATTGGGTCCCGATCTCTCGGTCCTCACCGCTCATGATCACCAACCGCTCGATCTCGTTCTCCAGCTCCCGGACGTTTCCCGGCCACGCGTACCGAATCAGCTGCTCGAGGGCCTCCGGGGCCAGGACCTTCTTGCCCATCCCATGGCGGCGGCCCGAGGCAGTCACGAAATGCTTCGCCAGAAGCGCGATGTCTTCCCCACGAGCTCTCAACGGCGGGATCTTGAGCTGAATCACCCGGATTCGAAAGAAGAGATCTCGGCGGAACTCCTTGCGCCGGACCATCTCCTCCAGATCCCGGTTGGTGGCGCAGATCACCCGCACGTCCACCTTGCGCACCTCCGTATCTCCCACCCGAACCAGGGTCCCCTCCTGCAACACCCGGAGCAGCTTGGTCTGCAAGGGGTGCTCCATATCCCCGATCTCATCCAGGAGGAGGGTCCCACCGTCGGCAGCCTCGAAAAGCCCTTTGCGATCTCGGTGGGCACTGGAGAACGCCCCTTTCACATGTCCGAAGAGCTCGCTGGCGATCAGGTCCGCCGGGATGGCCGCGCAGTTCACGGCGATGAAGGGCTCTTCTTGGCGGTGACTCAGGCGGTGAACCGCTCGCGCCACCAGCTCTTTGCCGGTCCCGTTTTCCCCGGTGATCAACACCGTGCTATTCGTCCTCGCCACCTTCCGAATGTCCCGAAACAACCGCTTCATCGGCGCGCTCTTGCCCAACATCCCGCCGAACCGCTGGGCATCTTGGTCGAGGAGCTCCTCCCCTCCCTCCTCGAGCTCCTCCCCGAAGGTCTGAGCCACGGAGGCCACCAGACGATCCACCCACCGTCGCGACTCTCGCGGAAGCTGCGTGATCTCCGGCCCCTCGCCGCTATCGATCGCCTCCCGGAGATGGGTCGGCAGCGCTCGACGGATCGCCTCCACAGCGGCCGCCGCCTTCTCCGTGGGTACATATCCCGCCACCACCACGGCTCCCCGTACGGCCCCCCCAACGACGATCGGCATCATCCGCGACTGAAACCCTGGCCAGAACTCCGCGCCCACGACCTCTCCCGGATGGTCCGACGCTGCCTCCAGGTCCTCGGTCCACCTCTTTACCAGTTGAATGAAGCTCACCGTTCCGTCGTCGGAGTCCCACGGGACCTCCGAGACCGCCAGGTGGTCAAAGACCGTCAACGCCGACTCCTCACGAGGTGTCAGATCCATGACCTCCCCAGAGAGTGTCACCACGTACACCCGAGCCTTCAAGTGGCGCCGCACCAGCTTCGCCAGCGCCTGCACGCCTTCGTTGAGGCTCAACTCGTTCCAGTCTACGATCCCTTCCGCGCTGGTCATATCGTTCCGGCTGTGAGTACCATGGGCCACGCATTCCGCTGATGAAGGCAATATACCAGGAAGCGCCAGTTCGCAAAGTCACGGGTCCCCCCCGAATCCTGATCGAGGTGTTCCGATGTCCGATGAGACCCCCCAACCTGCTCCGAAAAAGGGCTGCGGCCCGATCCTCGTGACCATGATCGCCCTCTTCTGCCTGGTGATCGGCTTCATCGCCGGAGGCGGAGGCCTCTTCGCCTTCCTCTACTTCACTGACGACGGGGTGCAGCGACTGAACCTGGCTCCCGAACCCACCACGGCGGTCACCATGGCCGCCGTCGAAGAAGTGGACCCTGCCGAAGACGACGTCTATGCCATGGCGTTCCCCATCGAAGAGACCCTCCACATCCAGGGAGAGATCGACGAGAACGCCGTCCGCACCCGCCTGAGCCGGGATCGGTTCGCCTTCCGAGACTGCTACATCGAGGAGCTCGAGCGCTCCCCCGAGACCCGCGGCGAGCTCTCCCTGCAGTTCACGGTGGCCTCCAACGGTGAGGTCGTCGCCGCTGTCTCCAGGGCCAACTACACCGGCAGCGATCGCCTCAGCCGATGTGTGCTGGGCCAGATCCGGGAGTGGACCTTCCCGGCCCCCGAGACGGGGCGGGTCGCCGTCGTCCGGTTCGACGTCCTCTTCCTTCCCTTCCGCGCCGAAGGCTCCTGACCGACCGGGCCTACTGGCTCAACAGGTACCGCCGGATCGCCTGCCGATGCTCTTCGTAGGTCCGGGAGAAGTGGTGGGCCCCGGTCCCGTCTCGTCGAGACACAAAGAAGAGATACTCCCGGGCCTCCTCGCTCTCGTCGGGGCGCAGCGCCGCCTCGATCGATGCCCGCCCCGGGCTCGCGATGGGCCCCGGCGGGAGACCATGGTTCACGTAGGTGGAGTAGACGTTGTCCCGATCCCTGCAGAACCGAGGGTGTGGGATCTCAAGATAGGTGGTCTCCCCGTACACGCAGGTCGGATCCGTCTCCAGCCTCATCCCCCGATCCAGGCGGTTGTAAAACACCCGACTGACCAGCTCACGCTCATCGGTCACCCCCGTCTCGCGCTCGATCAAAGAGGCCATGATGATCACATCGTGGGGGGAGAAACCATAGCTCTCGGCCAGACCCTCCAGGGCTTCCTGATGAGCCTCGAAGAGCGGCGCCGTCACCTCTTCGTATCGCCGAACCTTCCTGGCCAGTACTTGCTCCGCCGACACATTCGAACCAAACCGATACGTGTCAGGGAAGAGATACCCCTCCAGGGTGTCCACCCCCTCGACCCCAAACCGAGCCGGATCCCGGGCCAACTCTAAGACCTCCGCCCGGCTCCCCACCCCCTCGGCCTCCAAGAGGTCGGCGACGTGAAAGATCGTCAGCCCCTCGGGAAAGGTCAGCACCCGCTCCTCAGCCAACCCACCTCGTCTCAGCGCCGCCGACAACTCCTCCAGGCCGATGGGTCCGTCGAGCCGAATCGTCCCGGCCCGTACCTTTCCGGTCAGCCCCGTCTGGCGAGCCCAGGCGTGAAAGTACAGTTCCTGCTCGATCAACCCGGCCTCCATCACCCGGGCCACCACCCCCTCCCAATTTGTGCCGGCCGGGATCTCCAACACCACCCCCTCCCCGTCCTGAAGTACCAGGGCTTGCTGAAACTCCCGATAGTCCTGCAGCAAGTAGGACCCGCCGATCACCACCACCAGCAACGCCAGGACAGTCCCCCATAAGACGAGCCGAACCATTGTCCCCACACACCCTCGCCCCTGCTTCTTAGCGCTCTTTTTTTGCTTCTTCCCCATCACCGACTCTGGTCCAGAAATCCCTGCAGAATATGGCAGGCCGCGATCTGATCGATCCGCTCGCGACGCTTCTGCCAGGACACCCCATGCGCGTCCAGCACTCGATCCGCCGCCGTCGAGGTCAGCCGCTCGTCCCACTTATGAATCTTGACCTCTAACCCCCGGTGGTCCAACTCGGCCTCCAGGACCTCCAGAAAATCCCGCACCCGATCGGTAGCCCGCCCCTCTCGGCCCTGCATGTCCAACGGCCACCCCACCACTAGATCCGCCGAGTCGTACTCCTTCAACAGCGCGACCACCCGACGGGCGGCCTTCTTCTTGTCCCGAGCCTCCACGGTCTCCACGGGCACGGCCATCGTCCCGATCGTGGACGCCGCCACGCCGATCCGACGGCCGCCGACATCAAGCGCTACGAATCGTTCTTCCATCGGAGACCACTCCTCTTCTATCCTCACCTCTCCCGGAACCCTTCCGGGGCCGAGGCATCTACCACACGCCACGAGCCGACCGCGATGTATCCACGCCTGGCCCGCTTCATCGTCACCTACCGGATCCCGGTCCTCGCCGTCGTGGCGCTCTTCTTCATCGTCAGCCTGACCCTGGCCCCCCGGATCGAATTCAACTTTACCCCGCAGCAAATCTTCGAGTCCACCAGCGACGACCACGAATACCGGGAGGTCTTCGCCGAGCGCTTCGGCCGTGAAGACAACGTGGTCACCATCCTGATCTCCGGCGAGGACCTGATGCGCCCCGAAGTGCTGGGGCCTCTGCGGGATCTCACCTACGAGCTGCGCCTCTTGCCAGGGTTCACGGACGCCCAATCGGTGGCCACCATGGCCATCCCGCGGCCCGACAGCCTGAGCTCCGAGCCTCACCTCGGCGATCTCGCGAGCCTATCTGGCCCCGACGGTATCCCCCGCCCCGTTCGGGGGCCCCCGGTAGATCCCGCCCGCGCCGAAGCCCTGGCCGCCTTCGCCATGGACGAGCCGCTGATGGTGGGCCGCCTGATCAGCACCACCGGCGAGACCGCTCTCCTCGCCGCATGGATCGACGCCGAGATTCAGCAGGTCAGTCAGCTCCGCGAGATCACCGCTCTGGTTCACCAGACCCTGGACCACTACGAGTTCCCCGACGACGTCGCCCTCGAAGTCCGCGGCATCCCCCCCCTGCGGGTGGAGATCGTCGACAGCCTCCGCAAGGAGCAGCTGACCTTCGTCCCGATCACAGCGTTCATCTTCTTTCTGATCCTCCTCTTTCTTTTCCGCCGCACCAGCGGGGTCTTCCTCCCCCTGGGCACCGTCGTGATCGCCCTGGTGGGTACCCTGGCGATCATGGTGCTCACCCAGTCGAGCATCAACATCATCAACAACGTGCTGCCCACCCTGATCTTCGTGATCGGGATCTCCGACAGCATCCACATGCTCACCCGCCAGACCGAGGAGGTGGAGCTCGGCAAGTCCCACAACGAGGCGGTCCGGACTATGATTCGCCACACCGGGGCGGCCTGCCTGCTGACTACGGGCACCACGGCCATCGGGTTTCTGAGCCTCCAGGCCGCCGAGACCTCCATCCTCCGCGCCTTCGGATGGCAGGCTGCCGTCGGCGTGATGCTCGCCTACGTGGGCACTCTCTTCTTCCTCTCCGCGGGCCTGACCTTCCTGAAGCCGGCCCGCCGGGGCCGACCCCAGGCCGACGCCGAGCACCCCGCCCTCCTGGAGCGATTGTTGATGGCCATGGGTCGACGCCTCCTCCAGCGCCCCTGGACCGTGGTCGTCCTGAGCCTCCTCTTCTGCGGCGCCGTCGCCTTCCAGGGCCACCGGGTCGTCGTGGACACCACGATCCTCGAGATCTTCGGAGACGACCACCCCACCGCCGTGGCCACGCGGACACTGGAGCGCGATCTCGGGGGGATCCTGCCCATGGAGATCAGCTTCGAGGCCGACGACTTCGACCGCTTTAAGGACCCCGAGCTCGTCGCCGCCGTCCGCCACCTCCAGGAGTTCGCCGCCGTCCAGGACCACGTCCGGTCCACCGAGTCCTACGTCGACTTCCTCCAAGCTGCCCGAGTCGCCATCACGGGCGACGTGGACCAGCGAGAGGCCCTCCCGGAGAACCGCGAGCAGATCGAACAGCTCCTGCTTTTGATCTCCGACGCCCCGGACAGCCGCAGCGGCATCGGCGCCTTCGTCACCGGCGACTTCCGCAACACTCGCCTCCTCCTGCGAGTGGAGGACGCCGGCGCCAACGCCGCGCTGGCCTTGGCCGACGAGCTCCAGGCCGAGATCGACCGCCAGTTTCAGGACTTCGACGGCCTCCGCATCCGGATCACCGGTGACGCCTACGTGGCCTCCGCCGCCCTGAACTCCTTCATGCGGGATCTTTTGACCAGCCTCTTCATCGCCATCTTCGTGATCTTCCTGCTGATGACCCTGGTGTTCCGATCGTTGAAGATCGGGATCATTAGCATCCTGCCCAACTGCCTTCCCCTCTTGATCACCTTCGGGTTCATGGGGATCGCCGGGATCAACCTGAACACCACGACGATCATCATCTTCGCCATCAGCCTCGGGATCGCCGTCGACGACGCCATCCACTTCTTCGCCCGGTTCGTCGAGGAGCGGCAACGCCACGAAGACCTCAAGGAGGCCCTGCTCCACACCTACTTCGGCGCCGGCCGGGCGATCCTCTTGACGAGCGTGCTCCTGATCATCGGCCTCTCGGTGCTCACCTTCAGCGACTTCGTGCCGACTCGCCAGTTCGGATTGCTCACGGGCATCACCATCTTCAGCGCCGTGATCGCCGATCTGGTGCTCCTGCCGGCGCTTCTCTACATTGTGTACTCCAAATTCCCCGGCAAAGCCTCCCCGGCGGTCCTCACGGGCCACGACGGGGATCCAGGCGACCCCTCAACGACGTGAGCGTCCCCCACCGAAAGGGAACCCCGTGAAGACTCCCCACCTCGCCATCGCCGCCGCCCTCGCGATCACCACGCTGGCCCTCTCCCCGGAGTCCCACGCCTGGCGCAGCAGCCTCTACCCCGCTGATTGGGTCCCGCCCCACCAGCTCGACCCCCCTCCGAGCTTTGAAGACGACCGGATCATCCAGGACTTCTCCCACGCCGGCTACCACCGCTCCGAGACGCCCCTGCCCTTCGTGATGGGTCCCGTCTTCGACGTGGTCGCCGACTTCGGCGCCGACCCTTCCGGGGACACCCGCTCCACCACCGCCATCCAGGACGCCATCGACGCCGCCGCCGACGCCGGTGGCGGCGTGGTCTACCTACCCCCGGGCACCTACCGAGTCCGCCCCCCCGACGGCGCCCCGGCGGCCCTCCGGATCCGCCACAGCCACGTGGTGCTCCGCGGGGCCGGCCCAGATCAGACCTTCCTGCTGAACGACACCCACCAGATGCGCAGCCGGGACATCATCCGCGTCGACTCCCCGGGCTCCGGGTGGGCCACAATCCCCTCGGGCAGCCCCGAGGTCTCCATTCGCTCCGATCTCCTGGGCCCCACCACAGAGATCCCCGTGGACTCCGTCGACGGCTTCGCCCCCGGAGACTGGATCATCCTCCGCGCCGACCCTACCCAGGCTTTCAAGGAAGAGCACAACATGGGCGACCTCTGGGGAGACCAGGGCGTCGGCCCCGGGGTCTTCTTCATCCGCCAGATCCACGCCATCGACGAGACCGACGACATCCTCCACATCGACGTCCCCACCCGGTACTACCTGAAGACCCGCGACGACGCCCGGGTCCATCTGGCGGGCCCCCACATCGACGAGGTGGGCCTCGAGGACTTCTCCATCGGCAACGTGGAGCATCCTAATCATGCCTCTGCCACAGGCTGGGGTACCGGCGACTACAACGTCGAGGGCACCGGCGCTCACGACGTCCACGCCTCCTACGCCCTCCGCCTGACCCGGGTGCGCAACTCCTGGATCCGCAACGTTCACACCTACCGCCCCCCGGAGAACACCCTCAACGCCCACGTCCTCTCCAACGCCCTGCGCATCGGTAACTCCGTGGCCGTCACGGTGCAAGACTCCCACTTCCAGCGGGCCATGTACTCCGGCGGCGGCGGCAACGCCTACATGGTTCGTATCACCAACGCCCAGGAGGTCCTCGTCAAGGACACCGTCGTGGGCTACAACCGCCACGGTTTCGTCTACTCCCACATGCAGACCTCAGGCAACGTGATCCTCCGGGGCCGAGCCGAGCACACCCGATGGCGAGCCATCCCGGGTAACGCTGGCAGCAGCGGCAGCGACCACCACATGTACCTCAGCCAGTCCAACCTGGCCGACAACACCCAGCTCAACCAGGACTACTTCGCCGCCTACTTCCGCGGCACCTGGGGCAGCAACCACGGCCAGACCGCCGTCCACAGCGTCTTCTGGAACCTCGAAGGCCTGGCATACGCTTCGGGGCAGAGCCAGATCGTGAACACCCAGCAAGCTCGGTACGGCTACGCCATCGGCACCCGGGGAGCCGCCACGGGAGTCTCCACCGCTGGAACGTCGACCTTCTCCGACCACGCCTGGCGCACAGAGCCCCAAGACCACGTCGAAGGCGTCGGCGACGGCGACACCCTGGAGCCCCGCTCCCTCTTCCTGGACCAGCTCCGCCGCCGCATCACAGCCCCCGACGAGACTGGGCGGGTCGCGGCCCCCACGGTCTTTCCCCACGGCGGCACCTACGACGAGCCCCGGGAGGTCACGCTCTCATCAACCACCCCGGGAGCCGCCATTCACTTCACCCTCGACGGATCCCTCCCCTCAGCCGATTCCCCCCGGTACGACATCTCCTTCGAGCTCTCTACCGACGCGAACCTCAGGGCCGTCGCCGTCGCCGAAGGCCTGGCATCGAGCCCCGTGGTCGGCGCCGACTTCCGGTTCCCCGACTCGCCGTGCCTCACCGTCTCCGACACCTGGCAGAGCCTCCCCATCTCCCACCAGATGGGCACCTTCGAATTCCACTTCCAGGCTACCCCTTCCAACGCGGAGATAAACGCCGTCATGGGACTCGCTACCGGCGACGCCCGCCGGTACCAGGATCTGGCCGCCATCGCCCGATTCAGCCCCGACGGAGTCATCGACGCCCGCGACGGCGACTCCTACGAGGCCGACCGCGAGCTCTCCTACGAAGCCGATCGAGCCTACGCTTTCCGAATGATCGTTAACGTCCCCGACAACTCCTACGACCTCTTCGTCACCCCCGAGGGAGAGGCCGAAGTCCAGATCGCCGCGGGCTTCGCCTTCCGCACCGAGCAGGCGCAGAGCTTCCAACTCGACCGCTTTTCGGCCTTCGCGGCGGTCGGCGAAAACCAGATCTGCGACTTCCTGAACCCCGCCGACATCGTCCCCATCGAACCCGACGGTCCCGACCCAGATCCGGGCGCTCCCGACGCCGGACCCGACCCTGTTGACCCTGGCGACCCCACTTCCGACGCCGGCGTCACCGACGACATCGACGCCGACGCGGCTGACAGGGACCCACACTCGGTCACCACCGGAGGCTGCGGCTGCTCTTCCACCACCCCTCCCGCCTCGGGATTCGCCCTCCTCCTCTTCGTCATCGCCGGCGTCTTCCTCCGCCGGTCCGCCACCCCTGTGCTCCCTGAGCCCCGACGCGGCGAGACAACGTGACCGACTCCCTCACCGAGCTCCTCGACACCACTGACTGGTCCTCCGTTGACCCCGTCCAAGATCTACCGGCGGTGATCACCGCCCTCCATGACCTGGAGGGCGACCAGGGCGTCACCGACCTCCACCGCGCGTTCAGTGAAGCCCTCTTGCCCCACGTCCCTGCCCGGGTCCAACACAGCCGTGTCCATCGAAACAGCCTCACCGCGGTGGCCATGAGCCCCTGCGGCCGCTTCCTGGCTACCGGATCCCAGCCTCCCAACAAACGGCACGCCGACGGAGGGGAGATCGCCATCTGGGACGTGGAGAGCGGGCGCGTCGTCAACGCCATCTACGAGATCCCCGACGGCGTAGGCGCCGGCGACACCAAAGGGTGCCTTCAATGGGCTCAGGACGGGAGCCTTTTGGCAGCGGCCTACTCGACGAACACCGTGGGGACCTTCGATCCCTTCGACGACCGCGGCGGCCCCCTGATGTGTGCGGATCTCACCGACCGCTGGCGTCGGCCCCCGGCCTTCGCCCTCTCCCCCGATGGCTCCCGGATCTGCATCGCCTGCTCGGGGCCTACCGACGGCCTGCCCGGCGCGACCCTGCCCGCTCAGCCCGGCGCCGAGCTCGGGCCCGACCACCCCGACGTGCAGTGGTTCCCACCGGGCGACGAAGGCGTCGAGCCCTGGATCGAGTTCGTCTGGGACGCGGGGCGAATCTACGGGCTCAACGAAGAGCACAGCCAAGCCTGGTCCGTCGACGACGAGACCCTGGCGCCACAATATCTCACCACCGTCCACGCCCCGGCCACCTACAGCCCCGACGGCCAGTGGATCGCTCATAACCCCGCAGGCCTCGCGATCTACGATGGGCAGTCCGGCAGGGCGACCACCAGGCTGCCCATGATCGTCGGCGGGACCGAGATGGTCTGGTCTCCCGTCGCCGAGCAGCGCCGAGTGGCCCTGATCGTCGGCCCCCGCAACCCCTTCCGCGTCGACCCCGGGGTCCACATCTTTGACGACGGAAAGCTCATCGCCACCGTCCACGACGAGCCCATCTGGAACACCTCAAAGCTCCGTGACGCGCCGCAATTCGCGTTCTCCGACGATGGAGTCCGATGCGCCCTGATCACAGCGGAAGACACCGCAGCGATCTGGACCGTCGAAGATGGCGGTTCCCACCTGAAGAACCTCGCCATCACCCCGGCGCCACCGGGTTGCTGTGGAGCGACCGAGGGCTCGTTGCCATCGGCGAAGAGCAGATCCAGTTTCTCGACGTGGAGTCCGGCCAGTCTCGGGGCTTCCATGACCTCCTCCCCCCTGCCGGGCTTCTCGAACCCTTGCCCGGCGCTTCTTCCTGGGTCCACGCGCTCCCCGGCCATCGGTCCTACTTCCCCGTCGCCGACCCCACAGGTTGGCGTTGGGTGATCGCCGGCGCCGAGGGCCTCGTGGTCTGCGAACCACGGCACGAGGCTCTCCTCGACGAGACCCTGGTCTTTTCCCTGGCCGGCGGCCGCCTGAGCTGGCCCTGGCGGTGGGCCCGGGGCACGGCCACAGCTCCGGTGATCACCGACCCCGACGAGATCGACCACCCAGAGATCAAAGGCCTCTGGAAAGTCTACCTGGCCCAGAACACCCCGGACCCAACCGACGCCTTCACCACCCTGGTGCTCGCCGACCACACCGACAACTCCCTGATCCAGCGAATGACATGGGGCAGCAAGCTGGAGACCGCCACCTTCCGCACGAAGCCTCTCAACGAGTACCACGCGCCGAACCCCCTGACCGGAGAGGAGATCACCGCCGCGGCCCTGGAGCGTTGGCTCGGCCAGCCCGTGCTCTTCTCCGAGTCCTCCAGGCCTCGGACCCCTCACCTGGTCGTGATCTCCTCCGTTCGGAACTCGCGGTTCGACTACTTCTACCGCGACCCCAACGGCGCCGGCGGCACTGGCACGAAAGACCTGAACGAGCTGAGATGGATCGGGGAGGCCAAGTGGTGCGGCCCCCCGTAACCGGAACCTCCAGAAACTTCGAGGGACACAGGGTTACACGAATCTTCTTGTGACGGAGGCCAAACTCCGAGTACTTTTTGGCCCCGTTTGGGAACGAAAAATGCACCAACCCAAGGAAGGCATCACCATGAATGTACGCTTTCGCGCCGCCGCTCTCCTCCCCCTGCTCTTCTGCGGCCTCCTGGCTTGCAACATCTCCGATACCGGAGAGGCCAACCACGTCGCCAACCAGACTGACCCCAACCAGACTGACCCCAACCAGACCGACCCCAACCAGACCGACCCCAACCAGGGCGATCTCTGCGGAGACGAAGTGGGGCTGCCATGCGGCCCCTGTGACGACGGCGCGTACGAGTGCACCAACGACGGGACCTTGACCTGCGCCGGCGCCTCCCCGGCGTCAGCCTGTCTCCCCACAGGATCGCTGACCCTGAACATCACGTCTCGCCTGGCGACGGACGACGACGACCTCTCCTGGCACGGGCTCCTCTTCGCCGACGAGCCCGCCGGATGCGCGGACCTCTCCGATCTCGTCCTCCCCGAGGACGCCGAGGCTGTCGCTACGGTCACCGTCGACGGATCCACCTTCCTTATCGAAGAGATCCCCGCCGGCGAGGACTGGGTCCTCGCCATCGTCGCCCTGGAAGAAGCGCAGCACGCCCGGGTCCACCATGGCATCGGCTGCCTCGACGTCTCCGTGGAAGAAGGCGGCGCCGAAGAGGCGGACCTCACCGTCGTTCAACGCCCCTTCCGCGTCGCCCCCGCCTACGACCTGACCTTCCATGTCGAAGATCTCGCCGACGCCGAGAACGTCTTCACCTCCTTCCATGAGGCCTTCAACGGGCTCGGCTCCTGGGGCGGCTTCGCGGTCCGATGCATGGCCGACCTGGTCCAATGCATGTGGATGGGCAACGACGACATCATGATGCAGGGAGTGGACCTCGTTTCCTACGTGAGCCAGGGGATCTTCTGGGACGAAGCCCACCCCTTCTTCAACGAAATCACCGAACCCCTGACCTCTCACACCTTCTACACCCACTTCTACTCCCTCTATCCCCAGGAAGCCTGGTGGGTCTTCATGGACGCCATCAACGACCAGGCACCTGAAGACTCCACCGCCACCATGTCTCCTCTCCGCGACGACCTCCGCCACGCATTCCGGAACTTCTCGGCGTCCTGGGCCTCGGAGTTCTCTGCCCACGCCCCGAACCTCGACGCCGACATCCACACCCACAACCTGGTCTTTGAGAACGATCTGCTCCTCGGCGGGGAGCTGGACTTCTCGATCCCCGACCACTCGGAGTGCATCCCCTCCGAAGGGTGCTCCACGGGCTTCTCCGTCGCCCAGAACCACGTCTCCGAGACCCTGGAGATCAACGCCTTGCTCACCGGCGGGGAGCTCACGAACCTCACCGGCGCCGTGGCCATCCATCGAGAACCCCTCCTGCGTGAAGCCTGGCAGGGCCTGGCCGACGCCTACGCCGAGGCGCTCTACGGAGACAGCACCCCGGACCTTCTCTTCTCCTTCCTGGACTGCTCCGAGCTTCGATCCTTCGCGCTCGCCGCGTTCAGCCCCAGCGTCTCCGGCCCCGAGGACTACGACGACATGGTCTACACCCTCAACGCCATGGAGACGATCTGTGAAGACCTCGTCGCCGAAGGAGATCACCTGGTCCACGCACTGATTCAGGGACGGCTCTCCAGCCTGGCCGACGGTGGAGATCTCGAGGCGTCCTTCCAGTTCGCCGACACCACCGAGAGCTGCCCGGTCCAGGGAGCTTCGGCCCTCACCGAGCCTCTCGGCGACACCCTGCCCCCCGTGGCCGGCTTCGGCGACGGCTGCGACCTCTCCGTGGATCTCGGCGAGGGCTTCACCGGCGCCGCTCGATTCCAGGCCACGGCCCGCCGCTGGTGATTCACTGATTGGTGATTCCAATGAGGGGAGGAGGTCCCGGTGTTGGCAGGGCCTCCTCCCCTGTGTTATCCCCCCGTCTGGCCTATGCGCAGGACCATCCCAAGGAGCCGCCATGCTGGACATCAAGTTCATCCGGGAGAACGTCGACGCGGTGAAGAAAGCCGCTCGCGACAAGAACTTCGACGTCGACGTCGACGCCCTCATCGCCCTCGACGATCGTCGCCGCGACCTCCTCCACCAGACCGAGGCCATTCGAGCCCGGCGAAACGAGGTCGCTCAGGCCATCCCGAAGGCTTCCTCCGAGGAGCGACCGGCCCTCATCGAGGAGGGCAAAGCCCTCAAGGAGAAGCTCGCCACCGGTGACGCCGAGCTCCAGGAAGTCCTCCCCGAGTTCGAGCGCCTCCTCCTGATGGTCCCCAACATCCCCGCCGAAGAGACCCCCATCGGCGACGACGACGACGACAACGAGGTGATCCGCCACGTCGGTGAGCCTCGCTCCTTCGACTTCGAGCCCCGCTCTCACGAAGAGCTCGGCGAGCTCCTCGACATCATCGACAAGGAACGGGCCATCCGGATGGCCGGCTCTCGGGCCTACGTCCTCAAGGGCGCCGGCGCCCTCCTGGAGATGGCCGTCATGCGCCGCGCCATGGACATCATGGTCGAGGCCGGCTTCACCCCCGTGATCGGCCCCCTGATGGTTAACGAAGAGGCCATGGTCGGCACCGGCTTCTTCCCCTACGGCAAGGACGACACCTACCACCTGGAATCGGACAGCAAGTTCCTGGTAGGCACCAGCGAGGTCTTCCTCGTCAGCCTCCACCGCGAGGAGATCCTGGACCGCGACAACTTCCCCCTCCTCTACTGCGGATACTCCTCGTGCTTCCGCCGAGAAGCGGGCAGCGCCGGCCGCGACGTCCGGGGCGTCTACCGGGTCCACCAATTCACCAAGGTCGAACAGGTCGCCATCTGCGAAGCAGACCCCGACACCTCCCGGGAGCTCCACCACAAGCTCCTCTCCAACTCCGAGCGCCTCATGCAGGAGCTCGAGCTTCCCTATCGGGTCGCCATCGCCTGCACTGGCGAGACCGGCCTCGGGCAGGTCCTCAAGCACGAGATCGAGACCTGGATGCCTTCTCGCGGCAAGTACTCCGAGACCCACTCCTGCTCCAGCCTCTACGACTACCAGGCCCGCCGCAGCCAGATGCGATACCGCGACGACGACGGGGAGACCCGGTTCTGCTACACCCTGAACAACACCCTGGCCGCCAGCCCCCGGATCCTGATCCCCCTGCTGGAGACCTACCAGAACGAGGACGGCTCCGTGACCGTCCCCGAGGTCCTGCGCCCCTACATGTACGGCATGGAGCGGATCGAGCCGGCCTAAGAGCGGAATCTTCGCCCTTCTCCGAGGGTTACTGCCCACGACCCATACTGGACCTTACTGGACCGACCTATCCGAGGCCCCTCACAGAGATCCCGCCGTGCTCGTAAAGCTCCTACTCCTCTTCACCATCGTGCCCCTCGTGGAGCTCGCGCTCCTGATCTACCTGAGCACGTTGATCACCTTCTGGCCCACCATCGGGCTGGTGGTGGCCACCGCTCTTCTGGGGGCTGTGTTGGGAAAGATCCAGGGCCTGAAAGCCTGGCGAGGTATCCAGGAGGACCTCAACCATGGCAAGATCCCCGCCGCCAGCCTCGTCAACGGCCTGGCCGTCTTGATCGCCGGGATCTTCCTGATCACCCCGGGAGTCCTCACCGATCTGGTGGCGATCCTCCTCCTGATCCCCGTTACCCGTCGCCCCCTGGCAAATTGGGCCCGCCACCGCCTGGAGAAGATGGTCGCCGAAGGGACCGTCCAGTACCTCAACGGCCAGGTTCAACAGGGGCCCTTCGGTCCGGGGTTTGGCCCCGGGTTCGGCCCCGAATTCGACCGGGGATTTCGCCCCGACGACGACATCATCGACGTGACCGCTCGCCAGCCGTCAGGCCCTGACGACAACGAGGGCTCGACAGAATCGCCCTCCGACGCTAGCCTGCCGCGCACATGGTGAGTTCATTTCTTTCCCTCTTCGAAAGCTGATGCCCTATGTTGATTGATCTTCACGCCAAGTCCGACCTCTCCAAAGGGGTTTCCGTCACCGCCTCCCAGGTGCTCTCCAAGGCCAGCGAAGCCGGCCTCCAGGGGGTCGCCTTCTGCGACACCCTGACCACCTCTCGGTGCCGCTCCATCCTCGAGACCGCCGAGGACTACCCCGATCTTTCGGTGTTCATCGGCGTCGAGATCCCCACGGACCGAGGGATCCTCCTGGGCTTCGTCCCCGAGGTGGACTCCTTCTACCTGGCCGAAGAGTGGCGATGGTTGGCCTATAAGACCACCCCGTCGGCCCAGGCCGTCATGGAGCTCTTCGAGTCCAAGAACGGAGTGGTCATCGCCGCCCGGCCCTATGACCTGTCGATCCCCTTCAACATGGGAGATCACATCTTCACCTTCGACCGCCTCGGCGCCGTGGAAGCCTTCTCCCCCCGTGTGGGCGCCCTCCAGAACAACTTCGCTCTGGAAGCGGCCACCTTCATGGGGCTCGGGACTGTCGGCGGCAGCGACCCCTCCACGGACGTCTCCGCCGTGGGAGACTTCGCCACCTTCTTCGAGGACGACATCACCACCCAGCGCCAGCTCGTCGACGCCCTCCGGGAGTCCGAGTTCTGGGCGGTACACCTGGGCGACAAGTCCCAGCGCAAGACCTCCCGCAAGAGCTCTCGCCGCAAGTCCTCCAGCAAGGGTGGGCGTGGTCGTCGCCGCTCCAGCAAAGGCGGCGGACGTCGCCGCAACCGCTCCCGCGGTCGCCGACGGGACTAAAGCAACCCTTCGATCTCTTCCTGGGAGGGGATCGCGCTCCGAGCGCCGATCCCCTTGCAGGAGAGGCTCGCCGCGGCGTTGGCGAATCGCAACAGCCGCTCCACGTCCCACTCCTTCAGACATCCCAGGGCCACGGCCGCCAGGAAGATATCGCCGGCCCCGGTGCGATCCACCACAGGCACGTCGTACACGGGCACCCGGACCATCTCACCACCTCGGTCCCGGGCCACCGCTCCTTCATCCCCCATGGTGATCACCACCCTTCGAGGCCCCTTCTCCAACATCGCCTCGCAGATCCCCACCAGATCCCCCACCCCTGTAAAAGAGCTCGCCGCCCGCTCCGACGCCACCACGATGTCGGCGTGAGGCACGCACTCCTCGGCGACCTGCCGATTCCGGTTGGCCTCCAAGAGGACCGGCGTTCCCTTCTCTCGAGCACTCTTCATCAGCGCCAGCTGAGCGTTGGGATACTCTCCGTCCACCAACAGGAGATCGGCGCCGTCCACCTGGGAGTCATCGACCTCCTCGGCCCGCAATGGCGACACGTTCCCCGAGGTATAATACACGTGGCTGACGCCGCTGGTCGTCTCGATGATCACAAAGCTGAGCTGGCTGACCTTGCCGGCCTCCCGGACCATCGCCGACGTATTCACGCCCTCGCTTTCCACGGTCCGGATGATCAGATCTCCTCGCTCGTCGTCGCCGACCTTCCCCACGAAGGAGAGCTCGATGCCCCATCGCGAAAGGGCCACGGCCGCCGTGGCCGCCGTGCCACCACCTTGAATGCTGAACGTCGGCATCTCGGTGGCAATACCACGCTCTGCGAACCGTTCCACCAAACCGATCTGGTCGAGAGTACAATAACCTGCGGCGAGGACTCGCATTGGCCACCTTCCCTGCTGCCCGAGACACTTCGTTAACCACTAACCACTGGTAGAGTAACGAACTCCTCCCCTCGTGAGAAGCGGCGCGACCCTTTTTCTCAGCCTTCCTCAGCGCCCGAGGTCCTCAGGCACCCCCACGAGGACCCGCCCCTCCTCCAACCGAACGGCGTACCGCCGCACGTCGTACCGGGGGTCGCTCATGCACTCCCCGGTCCTGAGATCAAAGGCCCATCCGTGCCGAGGGCACCGCACCCGGCACCCCTTCTGCCACCCCATCCCCAAGAATCCACCGGCGTGAGGGCATCGGTTGGAGATGCAGAAGATCTCCTCCTCCACTCGAAAGAGCGCCAGCCGCTTGGTCCCCACGAAGACGATCGTGCCCTCCCCCTCTTCCACCTCGGCGGCGGCGGCCACGTCCACGAACTGATCTGCTTGCTCCAGCTTGCTTCCCATGTCTGCCTCGTCATACTGCGTCGAGCCAACCTGCCTCTCTTTCTCATGCCCTATGGAGGCCACAATGTCTACGCCCTGGACTCTAACCGACGCCCAACGGGCCGTCGATGAATGGATCTCGCAGTGGGATGACGGCTACTGGCCCGCCCTGGCGAACCTGGCCCGTCTCACCGAAGAGGTGGGAGAGCTCGCCCGCGAGCTCAACCTCCATCACGGCCCCAAGCCTCCCAAAACCGGCGCCGACGCGCCCGACCCGGATCGCATCGCCGACGAGATCGGCGACGTCCTCTTCGTCCTCATCACCCTGGCCAACTCCCTCGACGTCGATCTCGACCAGGCCCTGCGCGCAGCCCTGGAGAAGATCGGCGCCCGGGACGCCCAACGGTTCACGCCCAAGAGCTAACCCCGCTTCTCCTTTCGATCCCGCTCCTGAGCGGCCACGTCGGCGGCGTACACAAAGTTATAGACCCGCTCATCCTTGCTGGCCGCCAGATCCTGCGGGGTCCCAAAGGCGATGATCTCCCCGGCGTAGAGCATGGCCACTCGATCGGCCGTCCGAAACGCCGACGCCATGTCGTGGCTGATCACGATCGTGGTCACCTCGAAGTTCTCCTGCACCTCCACGATCATGTCTTCGACGTACTGACTCATGATCGGGTCCTGGCCCGTGGTCGGCTCGTCGAAGATCAAGAGCTTCGGATTCGTGATCAGCGCTCGAGCAAGACTCACCCGCTTGGCCTGACCACTGGAGATCCCCACGGCGCTGGCATCGGCGATATCCGTTAAGTGCAGGCGCTCCAGGATATCGTCCACCCGCTCATGAGCCTCCTTGAATCCGCACACCCGACGCTCCACCAGCGGAAACGCCACGTTGTCCCGCACGCTCATGGAGTCGAAGAGCGCCGCGTGCTGGAAGAGCATCCCGATCTGGGTGCGAAGCAGCCGCAGATCGGCCTCCCCCATCGTCTTTAGGCTCCGCTGAAAGACCGTCACCTCCCCCTCGTCGGGATGCAGCAACCCCAGAAGGTGACGCATCATCACCGACTTCCCGGCCCCCGATCCTCCGATCAAGGTGGTGAGCTCCCGGTGGCGGACCAGAAAGTTGATCCCCTTAAGCACCCGGGTGCTGCCGAAGGACTTCACCACGTCTTTCATCTCCACCACGTAGTTCTCGTCCTCGGACTCCTCGTCGTCCTCGCTGAGATCGGCGCCCCGAACCCGGATGTCCGACTTCGACGCCCCGCCGATCAACTTCTGCACCCGTTCATCGTCGATGTTCTGGATCTTCTCGGGATCACCAAAGGCGATGATCTCCCCCCCGTGGAGCACGGCCACCCGATCGGCGATCCGAAAGATCGTCGCCAGGTCATGGCTGATCAACACGCTCGTGAGCTGATACTTATCGGTGATGTCCTCGATCATCTGATCGACGAACTCCATCATCACCGGATCCAGCCCCGTCGTCGGCTCGTCGAAGAGCACCACCTCCGGGTTCGACACGATCGCCCGAGCCAGGCTGACCCGCTTCTTCATCCCTCCCGACAGGGTCGACGGGAACTGCTTGACCGCGTGCCCCAACCCCAGGTCCTCCAACACCTCGCCGGCCAGCTCCAGGGCTCTCGGCCGCCCCATGGCCTTGTTCTCCACCAGCGGGAAGGCGACGTTATCCTCCACAGACATGGAGTCGAAGAGCGCGTAGTTCTGGAACATCGTCCCCACCCGCTTTCGCAGCTCGTCCAGTTCGGGCCCGCTGAGACGGCTCACGTCGTCACCAAAGAGCTGCACCTGGCCTGCGTCGGGACGCAAGAGACCGTTCATATGCTTGATCAAGACGCTCTTACCCGACCCGGAGGCGCCGATGATGATCGTGATCTTCCCCGGCTCGATCGTCAGGTTCAGCCCCCGGAGCACCTTGTTGTCACCGAAGCTCTTGTGCACATCGGTCAACTCGATGATCGGCCCTCCCTCCTCCACGTCCCACCGGGCCGCGTTCGGCACCAGCAGGTTCTGTCTCGGCTCGCTCATCGGTCCTCGCTCACCGGAAGGGTCTCTTATGAGTGCTCACGTTCAGCAAGAGCCCCACCCCGGCGAGCATGGTCAGCAGGCTGCTGCCTCCGTAGCTCATCAACGGCAGAGTGAGCCCCACCACTGGCAAGAGCCCCGTGACCATCGCCAGGTTCACCACCACATGCCAGAAGAAGAGCGACGCCACCCCCACCCCCACGAGCACCCCGAACCGATCTTTTGCATGTCGCGACACGTTCAGCGCGCTCACCACGAACGCCAGGTAGAGCAGGAGCATGAACATCATCCCCATGAACCCCCGCTCCTCCCCCCAGTTGGCGGCGATGAAGTCGTTCTCATGCTCCGGCACGAACCCCTTCTGTACCTGTGTTCCCTCCTCGTGACCCTTGCCCCACACCCTCCCGGACCCAAAGGCGATCAGGGACTGCCGCACCTGCCAGGACTGCCCCGTGGCGTCGGCCTCGATGTTCAAGAACGACACCACCCGATCTCGCTGGTAGTCCTTCAGCCCAAAGGAGTACGCAAAGGGAAGCGCCACCATCACCGCCAACAAGAGGGCCACCAGGCTCTGCCACCGCACCCCCTCAAAGAGCACCATGGTCATGAAGATCGCCACGATCACCATGGACGTCCCCAGATCGGGCTGCTGGAGCACGAAGGCCACCCCCACGGCCATTAAAGCAAACGGAAACCACAGCTGCCGTAACGCATAGGAACTCTCCTGGTTCCGCTCGTGGAAGAACCGCGCCGTCGTCAGGATCAACGCCAGCTTCAACAGCTCCGAGGGCTGCAAGAGGAACACCCCCAGGTTCAGCCACCGCTGCGACCCATTGATCTCCGTGCCGAAGAGGGCCACCACCACCAAGAGGAGGATCACCGCCCCGTAGAACACATAGGCCATCCGCTCAAAGACACGGGTGTGGATCATGGACATCACCAGGGCCACCCCGACCCCCATCACGAACCACACGCTCTGGATCTTATGGAAGTCGTGGACCGAGTGCAGCGCCGCGCTGCGCAGGTTGTACAACCCCAGCGCCGACAAGAGCCCCACCACCACCAGGAGCGGCCAATCGAGCCGCTGAAACCACTCCACCAGGAAGGGACGAGACTTATTCATCGTCGCCCTCCTCTTGCCCTTCCTCCCCATCCATCGCCTCGTCGATGGTCATGTATTCCGGCGCGTCGGCCACCCGGGTCCGCAGGGCTCGCGGCGAGTCCCGGGTGAAGTACCGGTCGAGGATCTCTCGGGCCACATCGGCGGCGTCACCGCCGCCACCACCGTGCTCCAGGAACACCACCAATACCAGTTCCGGATCCTCGTAGGGTCCGTAGGCCGCGAACCACCCGTGGTGCCGCTGGCGGAGCTCCCTGTCCTCGCTGGCGACCCGCACAGCGCCGATCCGGGCCACCTGGGCGGTCCCGGTCTTGCCCCCCAGTTCCGTGTGGTCCAGCCTGTGGCGATGAGCCGTCCCACGAGGGTGACGGAGCACTTCTCGGAGGCTCTCTCGCAGGACCTCCAGGTGTTCGGGATCCATCTCCACCCGCTTGCGCACTCGGGGCCGATACTCAAAGAGAGTCTCCCCGGCCTGGTTCTGCACCTCCTCCACCAACCGCGGGTAGAAGAGGTCTCCCCCGTTGGCGATCGCCCCGTAAGCCATGGCCACCTGCAGCGGCGTCGTCAGGGTATCGCCCTGGCCGATCACGGTGTTCAGATCGGCTCCTCGGTTGTACCCGTCGGCGCCGAACTGCCGGTACCACTCTCGATCGGGCATCCTCCCGGCGGACTCTCGAGGCAAGGGGATCCCTGTCCGCTCTCCGAACCCGAACATCCGCCCGTACTCCGCCAGGCGATCCAGCCCCATCTCGTCGGCCAGTCGGTAGTAGTAGACATCGCAGGACTGGGCCATCGCCCCCACCACGTTCAGCGGCCCATGGCCGGCGTCTCGCCAGCACCGATACCGCCGATCCCCGAACCGATAGCTCCCCCGACAGGTCACCGTATCGTCGGCGTGAAAGTGTCCGTCCCCGAGGGCCGCCAGAGTCCCCACGATCTTGAACACAGACCCCGGGAAGTAGCCGTTGAGCGTCTTGTCCACCAGGGGCCGGAACGGGTCGTTATCGACACGCATCTTCTCCATCGCCGACAACCGCCCCGACCAGGCGTTGGGGTTGAAGTGGGGCTTGCTGTACAGGGCCCGCACGCTCCCATCCCGGGGGTCGATGGCCACCACGGCCCCCGCGACTCGATCCCCCATCGCGTCGTCGATGATCACCATCAGATCGGCGTCCAAGGTGGTCACCAGGTTGCGCCCGGCGACGGGCTCTACCCGCTGATGATCGCCGATCAAAAACCGCGTCTGGGCCTCTCCCACGGGGTTGCCGCGGGCGTCCACCACCCTGCGATCTGTCCCGGGGGAGCCGTGGAGGATCTCCTCGAAGCTCCGCTCCAGCCCCATCCGCCCCACCAGGTCTCCCTGCCGCACTCCGTATCGCCGCAGGCCCGGGAGCTCCGACGGGCTCACCTCGGCGACATACCCCAGGGCGTGAGCTCCCACGTGGTGCAAGGGATAGTGCCGCTGGGCCCGAACCCGCACCTCTACCCCGGGCAGGCGCATCCGGTCTTCCTCGAGCCGAGCCAGGTCTCCCCGGGAGACGTCCCGCCGCACCATCACCTCCCCAACCCGGGCTTCCACTTGCCTCCGGAGTCGTTGCTCCTCCGACGCCGACAAGTGCAGATACTCACGAAGGAGCTCGTAGACCTCCTCGTCGGCGTGACGAGCAAAGATCGACGGGACCACCACCACGTCGAAGGAGGGCCGATTCTGCGCCAGCGCCACCCCGTATCGATCGAAGATCTCACCCCTGGGCGCCGGCACCTCCACTTGACGGATGATATTCTGGGTGCTCGCCAGGTAGTACTCCTCCCCATCGATGATCTGGATCTGCCAGAACCGAAACCCCAGGATCAGAAACGCGAAGACACACCCAAAAAGTAGCCAGGCGTAGCGGCCCTGGTAGCTCTTCAGCTCCCCTTCTCTTCCGCGCTTCGGCAGCTCGATGGCCATCAGGAAAACTCCAGCCTCGATCGACCCCGCCGGGGGTCGACCATTCGGTCCAGGCGGGAGAGGCCTCGGCCCACGACCACCGTGACCGCCGCTACGATCACCACCGACGGAACGATCATCCACGCCACGGCCACGGACAGGCTCGGCTCTCCCATCCCCAAGAATAAGCCGACCATCACCAGGCTGTGAAGTAACGATCCGATCCCGGCGGCCAAGGCCCGGGCCACCCCCCACCCCTGCTGCACCTGTCCCCGCAACCCGCCCATCACCAGATACACCACCGCCAACGCCATGCTGTACACACCGGGCACCCCCGCCACGACCCACTCCACGGGGATCAGGAGCGCCACAAGGAGCAGACCTCCCGTCGCGAAATCTCGCTCGATCCCCAGGTAAATCGCCACCACCACGGGCAGATGCAACGCCAACGTCACCACCCCCAGGCTCGACAAGAGCGCCCCCTCCAGGAGGATCAACACCATCGCCACGATCCAGAACACCACGAAGGGCATGACTTACCTCCGCCCGACGTTGGTGATCACGAAGACCTCTTCCAACCGCGCGAAGTCTACGGCGGGCTCCAACGTGACCTCTTGCAAGAGAGCTCCCTTCTGAGGACGCACCTCACGCACCTCGCCGATCAGCAGATCCCGCGGGAAGATCCCGCCCATCCCGCTGGTCACCATCACGTCTCCGGGCCGCACCTCGTCTCGCTCCGTCAGGTAGGACACCTCGGCCAGGTAGTCCGTCTCGTGGCCCAGCCCCTCCACCAACCCCAGGGCCCGGTTTCGCTGGCTGATCGCGTCCACTCGGCTGCGGGGATCCGAGAGGAGCACCACGTCGGCGTACCCCTCGTAGACCCGATGCACCTGGCCCACCAACCCCTCCGACGAGACCACAGGCATCCGGGGCTCCACCGACCCTTCGGCCCGTATCCTCACCTTCACGACGCGAAAGAAGGGCGTCACGTCTCGCCCGATCACCCGAGCCGGCACCAGCTCGAAGTCGGGATACCGGGTCGGCATGCCCACCAGTTCCCGCAACCGTCGGTTCTCCTGGAGCACCCCCACGAGACGAGCGTTCTCCTCTCGGAGCTGCTCTACCTCTGCTCGCAGGCGCTCCTCCTCCTCGCTTCCGCCTCGCCGACCGCCGCCGATCCACCCCGTCACGGGGTGCAACAACCCGGTCATCCCACTCTGCACACTCCCCAGCGCCCCCCCGGCCCATCGCATCGGCGTCGTCGTCGATTGGCCCACGGAGGCCCCCGCCGAAGACACCATCAAAAGCAGAGGAACCGCCACCAATACCAAGGCGGTGATCTTGCCCCGATGGCGCTTCAACAGCTCCAGCATCGACGCCCCTTAGTAGTTCTGATCGGCTACTTCTTCCAACAACTCCATCTCGTCCAGGGTCTGCCCGCTCCCGAGCACCACGGCCGACATGGGGTCATCGGCGATCAACACGGGCAGCCCCGTCTCTTCTCGCAACAAAATATCCAGGTTCTTCAGCAGCGCCCCGCCCCCGGCCAGCACGATCCCCTTGTCGACGATATCCGCCGACAGCTCCGGCGGCGTCCGCTCCAGAGCGATCCGCACGGCCTCCACGATGGCGTTGATCGGCTCCTGAAGGGCGTCCCGGATCTCATCGGAGTTGACCTCCAGAGTCTTCGGCAACCCCGCCACCAGGTCCCGACCCTTC
The DNA here is from genome assembly GCA_007120035.1 of Myxococcales bacterium. Taxonomy (GTDB): domain Bacteria; phylum Myxococcota_A; class Bradymonadia; order Bradymonadales; family Bradymonadaceae; genus SKON01. Next base: position 34,600 of record SKON01000004.1, on the reverse strand, counting down.
ACCTCCATGGTCATCACCTCTTCGGTGGGATAGGCCGTGCCGATCGTGCACTTGATCATCTCGGCGGTCCGCTCCCCGACCAGGAGATTGTACTTGCGCTTCATGTGCTGGATGATCGCTTCATCCATCTTGTCGCCCCCGACCCGGGCCGACTGGGAATATACGATCCCCGACAGGCTGATCACGGCCACCTCGGTGGTCCCTCCCCCGACGTCGACGATCATATTGCCCGAGGGCTCACCGATCGGCATTCCCGCCCCGATCGCCGCCGCCATGGGCTCCTCGATCAGGTACACGTCCCGCGCCCCGGCCTGATGGGCCGACTCCCGGACCGCCCTCTTCTCCACCTCCGTGATCCCGTAAGGCACGCAGATGATCACCCGGGGGGAGTATAGCTTTCGCCGATTGTGGGCTCTCCCCATGAAGTACCTAAGCATCGCCTCGGTGATCTCGAAATCGGCGATCACCCCGTCCTTCATCGGACGGATCGCCACGATGCTCCCCGGGGTCCGGCCCAGCATCTCCTTGGCGACCCGACCCACGGCTTTGACCCGTTTGCCTCCCCGGGCGTCCTTCTGCACGGCCACCACCGAGGGCTCGCAACAGACGATCCCTTTGCCTTTGGCGAAGACCAATGTGTTGGCCGTCCCTAGATCAATCGCCAGATCGTCGCTGAACAGCCCGAGAAACTTGTTGAACATTCTACTCTTCCCTGGTCCCGAGTCTTCGAGACCTTACGTCCACAGTGACCCCTGTCGGGGACCCCGGCTTGTAACTGTAGTCGAAGACGGTGACAATGGCCATTTCTCTGCAAATGTCGCCCCGGTTCCCCTGCTCTGCGCCTTGCCAACGGTCCACTGACTCGTTAACATCCCCCGCCTTGAGCTTCCCGGTGGAATTCAACCCTCCCTTCCGAGGTTTGATTCCCCAGCGCTTCCCATCGGTTACCGATCGTGACGGCGCGACTTCTCGACCCCAAGCTGGAGTGACGGCCCATGGCCATGATGGAATCCATTCGCAACCAGGCTCAAAGCGGCCTCTCGTACATCCTGGTTGGTGTTCTGATCGTCTTCTTCGCCGTCTTCTTTGGCGTCCCCGCTGACGGGTGCCGGGCTCCCGGCGGCCGTGCCCACATGGCCACCGCCTTCGGAGACCAGATCCACACCGAAGACGTCCGGGTGGTCTACAACCGTTTCTTCGGTGGACAGACCTCCACGGTGGACGAGGATATCTTCGTCCAGCAACAGGCTTCCTCCTTGAAGGTGATCCTCACCACCTACGCCCTGGCCCACCGGGCCAAGGAGATGGGTCTGCGGGTCAGCGACGAGGAGTTCGTGGCGTTCCTCACCGATCCCAACCGAAACCTGGAGTTCCTCCTGCGCTATGGCCGCACCGGCGAGCTCGACGGGCCCCAGTATGAGCGCTATGTGCGGTACGGTCTTCAGACGCCGATCCCTCAGTATGAGGAGTACAAGCGCATGGAGCTCCTGGCCCGTAAGTATATGGTCATGCTCGACATGCAGATCCAGGCCACCCAGGCCGAGATCGACGAGCTTCACCGCCTCCGAAACACCCGGGTGAACCTGGAGTTCGTGCGGTTCTCCGAAGAACGACTCAGCGACGTCCTCGGCGTCGACGACGAGACCGTGGCCACCTTCCTCGAAGAGCACGCCGACCGCGTCGCCGCCTTCTATGAGGAGCACGCCGACGACTACCGGTCCGAAGACCGGGTCGAGCTACGCCGGATCTACGTGATCAAGGCCGAGGAAGAACCCGCTGCCTCCGAGGCCCTCCAACGGTACGAAGACGCTCGCCGACGGGTCATGGACGACGGGGAAGACTTCGCCACCGTCGCCCAAGAGGTCTCCGAAGACATGAACCGCGACGAGGGCGGCCTGATGGGCTGGAGCTCCATCTCCAACCTCGACCAGGCCATCGCCACCGCCATTGAAGGCGCCGGCCCCGGCGACCTCGTGGAAGCCGAGAGCGACTTCGCCTACATGCTCGTGAAGATCGAAGACCGCGAAGAGGCCACCCTCACCCCCCTGGAAGAGGTGCAGGACGACATCGCTCGCCACTTGATCGGCGAAGACCTGGTCTCCCAGCGAGGCGCCGAGCTCGCCGAGATTCTCCGAGCTCGCGTGGCCGATGGCTCCACCCTTGCCGACGCCCTGGCGGACCTCGAAGAAGAGGCTATCGCTGAGGAACGAGAAGAGGACGCCGCCATCTGGGCCGCCCTCACCCCCCAGACCACGGGCTTCTTCAACCTCGAAGGAGACCGGGTTCCGGCCCAACTTCGCGCCCAATTCGGCGCTGACTTCTCCTTCGGCCGGAGCTGGGACGAGGTCCCCCGCCTGGGCCAGAACCGAGATCTCGCCCTGGCCGCGTTCCGCCTCACCGCTGAGAACCCCTTGATGGACGGCATCGTCGAGCTCGACGACGCCGTGGCCGTGATCCGACTGGCCGACCGGGAAGATCCCGACGACCTCGACGCGGAAGCGCGCGCCGAGCTCAAGCTCGAGATCCGGGAGACCAAGGTCGAGGAGCTCCTCGGTCCCTGGCGGAACTTCTTTGAGAACCCCACCCAGCCCTACGGCCACTTCCTCGACCAGGTACTCCGCGACGCCATCGACAGCGGCCAGATCCGCCTTCGAGAGCAGACCAGCACGGCGGCCGTCCTCGTCCGCCAGCAGCTCGATGCTCCGGAAGAGGAGCTCGGCGGGACCCTGGAACTCCAGTAATCCACGCCACCCCGTTGGGGTGTTGTCGACAGACCCTCGTGTCCCTTCTTTCTGGGGGCCAGGCTCCGGCGGCACCGGGCCTTGGCCCCCGTTTCTTTTTGCCCATTGAAACCGGTTCGAACACGAACCGCCACCAACCCCTCAGAGCACGAAACGCCTCCGGCGAACCGGAGGCGTTTCTGTAGAGCGGGAGACGGGAGTCGAACCCGCGACTTCAACCATGGCAAGGTTGCACTCTACCACTGAGTTACTCCCGCAATCGACGGTAGCTCCCGTCGAGAGGACCCACCTTATAGTGGTCACCGCCGGGCTGTGTCAACCCTTTCTGCGCCAAAGATCGGTCCTGATCACTCGTGCCAGATCTCGTCGTCGTAGTACTCCTCTTCGTACTCATCGTCGTCGTAGTACTCGTCGTCATCGTAGTACTCGTCGTCGTCGTACTCCCCTTCCTCGGGGACGAAGTCTCCCGCCGCCGAGCGAAGGTCTCGGTCAAGTCGCTGCCGGTTGAGCCGCTCCTGAATTCGCTCATCGACCTGGATGCCGGGAGCGACCTCCAGACGTCCGTCCCGACTCTCAAACACCCGGGAGTTCAGGGCTGTCTCCCGGCGGCGAAGCCGGGCCTCGAAGTCGTGCTCGGCGTTCTCGATGGCGTCGAGCTCTCGCTCCGCCCGCATCTGGGCCTCCCTCCGGGACATCGGCTGCCCCCGAGAGTCGGCGAAGATCTCCACTCCATCGGGCTCCAGGCCAATCACGTCGACCTCTCGAATCCGGAAGTCATCCTCCCGGCGGTAGACGTAGTCGTCCTCCTGGGCTTGCTCCTGCTCCTGCACCCGTGACGGTCGGTCCACCCGGGGTGGCTCCGTCGGCGTCGCCGCCGCCCCCTCGCTTCCACTTGAGCCGTCGTAGGGTTGGAACGCCGGCGCCTCGGCGAAGAAGTCGTCGTCCGGGCCGTCGTCACCGTCCCCGGAGAACGCCACCACGGCGCCGCCGATCAACAAGGCTCCCGCCAGCAGCGCACCGCCACCGAGGAGCCAGGGCCTGCGACCGCCCTCCTTCTTGGGGGGCTTGTCGCCAGAGGTCACTCTCCCCTCTCGAGGCGATCGGTCCGACTCCTCGGTGATCAACTCGAAGGAGCCATCCTCGGCCTGGCGGCTCGTCCATTCCCCTCCCGACCCGTTCTTCTTCTTCGATCCCATGGGTTGTCTCCCCGACAACGGCACTGTTTTCTCTACAGTATCGCCGCGATCATAGCGACTTGACATCAAGAACGAAAGGCGACGGGAAGAAACTCCCGTCGCCTTTGATTCATCGGTTGCAGGCCCCCACGGGAGCCCGCTCTCAGTTGGCCTCTTCGAACTCGGCGTCGATCACGTCATCGTCATCGTCGCCGGAAGAGTCCTCCGACGAGGGATCCGCCGCTCCTTCCGGAGCCGCACCGGCGGCCTGGTACATCTGCTCGGCGGCCTGGTGCATGAGCTGCTCGAGCTCGGACATGATCTCTTCCATGGTGTCGTAGTCGTAGTCGTCTACGGCCTTTCGCAGGGCGTCGATCTTGTCGGTCAGCGGCTTCTTCTGGGCTTCCGGCACCTTGTCGCCCATCTCGGCGAGGGACTTGTCGGCGGTGTGCACCATGGACTCCGCTTTGTTCCGAAGCTCGGCCCGCTCCCGCTTGCGCTTGTCCTCCTCCCGGTGCTCCTCGGCTTCTCGAACCAGGCGATCCACGTCGGTGTCCTCCAGACCACTGGAGGCCTCGATACGGATCTTCTGCTCCTTGCCGGTGGCCTTATCCTTGGCCGACACGTGGACGATCCCGTTGGCGTCGATGTCGAAGGTCACCTCGATCTGAGGCACCCCTCGAGGAGCCGGCGGGATCCCGTCGAGGTTGAACTTCCCGAGGGTTCGGTTGTCGGAGGACATCTCCCGCTCCCCCTGCAAGACGTGAACCGTCACGGAGGTCTGGTTGTCCGTCGCCGTACTGAAGTCCTCGCTCTTCTTCGTCGGGATCGTGGTGTTTCGGTCGATCAGGCGAGTGAACACACCTCCCTGGGTCTCGATCCCCAGCGAGAGGGGCGTGACATCCAGGAGGAGCACATCGCCCACGTCTCCGCTGAGCACCCCGGCCTGCACGGCGGCGCCCAGGGCCACCACCTCGTCGGGGTTGACGCCCTTGTGGGGCTCCTTCCCGAAGAACTCGGTGACCTTCTTCTGGACCAGGGGAATCCGGGTGGAGCCCCCGACCAGGATCACCTCGTCGATGTCGGCGGTGGTCAGGTTCTTATCCTCCAGGGCCTGCTTGCAGGGCCCCAGAGTCCGCTCGATGATCGGCTCGATCATCGACTCCAGCTTGGCCCGGCTGAGCTTCTGGTTGAGGTGCTTGGGCCCCTTATCGTCGGCCGTCAAAAACGGCAGGTTGATGTCGGCCTCCAGCACGCTGGACAGCTCGATCTTGGCCTTCTCGGCGGCTTCCTTCAGCCGCTGCAGGACCATCTTATCGCCGGAGACGTCGATCCCGGTGTCGCTCTTGAACTCGTCGATCAACCAGTCGATGATCAAGTGGTCCACGTCGTCACCGCCGAGGTGGGTGTCACCGTTGGTGCTCCGCACCTCGATCACGTTCTCTCCGACCTCGAGGATCGAGATGTCGAAGGTCCCGCCGCCAAAGTCATAGACGGCGATCAACTCCTCGTCCTTGCGCTCCAGGCCGTACGCCAGGGCAGCGGCCGTAGGCTCGTTGACGATCCGCTTGACCTCCAGGCCGGCGATCTTGCCGGCGTCCTTGGTGGCCTGACGCTGGGAGTCGTTGAAGTACGCCGGCACGGTGATCACCGCCTCGGTGACCTCTTCCCCGAGGTAGTTCTCGGCGGCCTGCTTGAGCTTCATCAAGATCTTCGACGAGATCTCCGGGGGGCTCATCTTCTTGCCCCGGATCTCGATGTGGGCGTCCCCATTGTCGGCGGCCTTCACCGCGTAGGGCACCCGCTTGGACTCATCGCGGAGCTCCTTGAACTTCAGCCCCATGAATCGCTTCACCGAGAACACCGTGTTCTCCGGGTTGGTGATCGCCTGGTTCTTGGCCACACGGCCCACCAGGACTTCGCCCTTGTCATCGAAGGCCACCACCGACGGCGTGGTCCGGGCCCCTTCCTGGTTGGGGATCACCTTTGGCTCTTTGCCTTCCATCACGGCGACCACCGAGTTGGTAGTGCCCAGATCGATTCCAATCATTTTTCCCATTTTCGTACCCCTTTGCTGCTTGAGACCTTGTCTCGGATTTCTTTGGGAGAGCCCGTCCATCTCGGGCCCTCGAAGTTGTCAGGGCGAATCCTAGGCACGAAACCTGCAACGGCAAGTCTCGATCTACTCGGCGGCGGAACTCGCCGTGGCAGACGCCGAACTAGACTCACTCTTGGTCCCCCCGGTGTCGGCCGTACCGGACTCCGAGGTCGTCGTCGCGTCCCCGCCGGTGGTCGCCTCCCCGCCGGTAGCGGCCGCCTCCCCGCCGGACGTCGCCGGCGTCGAGGAGTAGTCCTGGGCATACCAGCCGCCTCCTTTCAGCAGAAAGGACGTCCGGGAGATCACCCGCTCCACCTCCCCGGCCCCACAGGCCGGGCATCTCTCGGGATCGGGATCGGTGCTCCGCTGCAGCTCCTCAAAGAGATGCCCACAGCTCCCACATCCGTACTCGTAAATCGGCATCGGCTCACCTCCACGTCATCTGGCGCCGCGCTCATCGCGACGCCGCCGAAAACGCGGCCAACCTATACGCCAAACCCGCCCCGTCAACCCACAATCCCGGCCAGGGTCATCCACAGGCCGTCGACGACCTGCCCCACCCCGGGGATCACCAGCCGCAGGTAGTAGAGCGCAAGCCCCAAAAAGACCGCCCCCATTACCGCCTTGGCCCCTTCCATCCACCCCCCAGCCTGGGGCAATCGCTGCAAGAGCGACGAGAAGGTCCCCAATCCCATGAACAAAAGCCCCATTCCCAGGGCGAACACCGCCAGCAGGCTCCACCCCAGGAGCAGGTCGCCCTGCTCGGCGACATATACCAGGATCCCCGCTACCACCGGGCCGATACAGGGCACGGCGATCACCCCGGCGGCCATGCCCATCACGAACGCCCCGGAGTGCCCCGCCCCCCCTGCCTGTGCCAACCGATGATGCAACCCCTGGGGCAGGCGAATATCGAACACGCCCAGCAGGGCTATCCCCACCAGGGCGAAGATCCCGGCGATCCCTGCCTGCACCCACAGGTGCTGGAAGAACCCCCCGAAAACCCCTCCCATCAACGCCGCCAACACCCCCAACCCCGAGTAGGTCGCCGCGATCCCCCCGACGTAGGCCAGGCTCAACACGAACCCCTCCCGGCGAGTCGTCGCCGCCCGGGCCCCGAACACCCCGATCGTGATCGGGATCAGGGGGTAGATGCACGGCGACAGGCTCGCCAGCACCCCGGCCCCGAAGACCAGCAAGAAGAGCGCCCACAGCCCTCCCTCCCCCAGAGTCGTCTCCAGCCACTGCCCCGTGTCCTCTCCGTCGCCGGCGAGCACCCGATCGAGGCGGCCGTCGAAGTCGTCGATCCCTACCTTGCCCTCGAAGCTGGGCCCCCACATCACCTCCCCGTCCCGTCCCTCAAACCCCACCCGAGGAAGCCCCGAGACCTGGAACCGCCCGATGGCATCGAGGGTGTCCTCATCGCCCCGATCGTAGTCGATCTTCACGGGCACGAACTCCTGCTCCAGCCGGGGTCGGATCGACGGATCCTGAAAGACCTCGGCGTCCAGCTCGGCGCAGGCCACGCACCAGTCGGCGGTGAAGTACACCATCAAGGGCCGCTCCGTCTGGGTCGCCAGCTCCTGGCCATCGCCGTAAGACTCCACCCACTCCACGGCGATCCCCCCCGGAGGGGCCTCAGTCAGACCATAGAGCACTCCGAAGCTGCCGGCGGCCACTACGGAGGCCCCCACCACACGGAGCACCCGCTGCACCAGAGTCATCTCAAACCAGGCCCGACGCAGCCCCATCATCCACAGGCCCACCAGGCCCCCGATCACGGCCGCAGACACCAGCGGCCATCGAGCCACCTGCCCGTTCTCCAGCCCCACCGCACCGTAGGCCGCCCCGGTTCCCACCAGGAGTACCCCCAGGATCGCCGCGCAGGCCACCAGGAGCACTGGAAGTCTCACCCCTCTGCGAATATATTGCTTTTTCACGCGTCGAACCGCTGACGGAAACAAAACATCGACCTGACTGGCCGCACACAGCCTGAATCTAGACCGGAAAGCCTCATGACCCAACCCTTATTCCGCGCCCTCCTCACCCTCACGGTGGCCCTCGCCGCCGCCTTGGCGCTTCCGGCCACGGTGGCCGCCGACTCCGGCGCCACCGGCGCCCTGGCTCGCCCCTGGATCGGGGTGGTCCTCGGCGAATCCGACGCTCAGGCCGGGGTCGCCGTGGACATGGTGCTTCGCCGCTCGCCGGCCCACGCCGCCGGCCTCCAGGATGGGGACCGCATCCTCTCGGTCAACGGCGAGCCCGTGCGAACCACGGGCAAGCTCCAGACGATCCTCCGGGGGCAACCCATCGGCCGCCAGGTCGCTCTCGAGGTTCAGCGCGGTGACGAGACCTTCCAGGCCTCCATGCCTCTTCGCGCGGCCCCGAGCTCCTCGGACCTCCTCCGCCTCCACCTCGAAGGCTTCCCCGCCCCGGAGCTCTCCTCCCTTCGCGATCTCGACGGCGAGCCTGTGGACGCCTCCGCCGACGGTGAACGACCGCTGGTGTTGGACTTCTGGGCCACCTGGTGCGGGGTCTGTCGCCAGGTCAACCGCCGGCTCCAGGAGGCTCTTGAGGAGTCTCCCGACAGCTTCCGAGTGATCTCCATCACCAGCGAAGAACCCCGGGTGGTCCGCGATCACCTCCAGACCCGTCCTCGCCGCCTCCCCGTGGCCATCGACACCGACTCCGCCGCCCACGACGCCCTCCTGGTCTCCACCTACCCCCTGGTGATCGTGATCTCCCCTGATGGCGAGGTCACTCATGTGGTCACAGGCCTTCAGCAGGTCGAAGCCCTCCTCCCCTCCCTGACCCCCTCCGGCGCCGACTCCGACGACTGACTCAGTCGGTGGACACAAACTCCTCGAAGGGCTCAAAGACCTCCTTGGGGTTACCCAGGGAGAAGAGGCCATCGTGGCACCGAGCCAGGTCCATCTGGAGCCGGCTGTCCGGACCCGTCAGGCCCCTGCACCGACCGATCACGGACTGATCCGCCGTCTCCACGCCGTCGATGTTGGTGAACCGCTCCCAGGCCAGGACCACGGGCTCCACACCTGCTAAGTGCTCCATCATCTCTCCCACGAAGAGCCGCTGCTGCCGGTACGCTGTGGTCGTCGTCACCGGCACAGACAGGCTGTAGATCACCAGATCCATGCCCGGTCCGTAGAGCTGCTCCAACCGTCGTAGGAACTGATACGGCGCCGGGTCGGCATCGGACCGGTTGACCCGCAACCGCAGGGCCACCCCGTCACCGGCCTCGGCGAAGGGGAGGATCACCTCCTGGAAGGTCTGATCCAGCTCCTCGAGCCCCAGATCGGACTCCGCCACCCCGGTCAGGTTCGCCGCCAGCGGACCCGCCACGGCCTCCCAATGAAACCCGGCGGCCACCTTGGTGGAGCTCGATGCTCCCCGGATGCGCTCCCGAGCCCGCTCGAAAAACTCCAGGAAGTGGTCGAACTGCTCCGGCGCCACCCCGGCGCCGTCCTCCCCGCCCAGGATCATCTTCTCCATCCGATCCCCGAGGATGATCCACTCCGGCTCATGGGCCCCGGCGATCTCCTCCAGGTGATCCAGGAGGTCCTCCACCATATCGGACCGGTCAAAGCCGTAGTTACCTACTCCCTCCCGATTGGTCCCGGTCGAGATATTTCCGTCCCATCGAACCCACCAATCACCGGTCTCGCGCCAGAAATCCACCACGAAGCTATGCCGGGCAAACCCTCCACCACCGGCCTGCTCCACGGCCCGCTCCGCCTCCAGGACGATATCGTTGGCCCGGGGGGCCAGGCGAGCTGCCGAGGTCCCCGTGTCCGGGAACGACGACGGGCCTCGGACCGGGAAGTCCACCTGGTCGGCCCGGATCGCGTGGGAGTGGAATTCCCCCACGGACACGGAGTACTCATCGTAGCTCTTCAACCGAAAGAACCCGTGGTCAAAGACCTCGGTGGCCTCCTGAAAGGACCCCGGGTTGGAGAGCGCAAGCCCTAGCGTGTCACCATGGAACACGCCCACGGCCAGCTGCGAGGCCGTCGGCGAGAGCGGCGGCGCCTCGTCCAGCTCCGGGAAGCGCTCGTCCTCGGTGCAGCCCACCATCAGCGCGAGAACGAAAAAAAAGAGCCCGGCGCCAGGCCAGGCCGAACCGAAGGTCTTCATCTCACCTCCATCTCGGGTCTTTCAAAGAGACCACCCCTGCCGGCACCTCCTCGTTGGGGAGGGCCAGCAGGGGTGGCAGAACTCAGTAGATCACCAGGTCGTCTTCGTCGGCCGCCGGAGCCGGAGCCGTCCGTCGGGGAGTGGTCCGCTGCGGCGTCGTCTGTGCGGGCCGCGACGGGGCCTCCTCGGCCTCCTCCTCTTCTTCCTCCTGCCGAGCCCGCTCCGGAAGGGTCACCTCCACATCACCCACGAGGCCGTCGACGATCCGAGCGTTGGGGTCCTCGGCGGACATCTCCATCAAGGCGCTCACCCGCGACGACACGCTGCTGTCCCGCTCCGCCCAGTCCACGACGGGCCGATTCTGAGCCCGCCGCTCCTCGATCTCTTGCTGGCTGAAGGCCATCGTGAAGGTCCCGAAGAACTCCCGCTTGTCGTCGATCCGCAAGAGCGTGGTGCCGTCACTCCAGGTCGCCTGCACCAGCACCTCTTCTCCTCGCACCGTACCATACTCCGTGTTCGACGCTCGCCCGTACCGCTGCGAGACCTGACCAAAGAACGCCTCGAACCCGATGTTCGATACGTAGGACTGCTCATAGGCGATCACCACCTTGTAGAGGCGGCCGTCGGCGAAGAAGTAGAAGAACTGCGCCACGTCGTCGCGCATCCTCATCATCGACTCCCCGGTGTCCGGGGTGAACTCCCCGGTGATCACGCTCACCTCGTATCCGGTTCGGCTTCCCCGCAGGGGCATATAGGAGTCCTCTACCCGTCGCAGATCGTCGAGCACCCGCTGCCGCGCTCTCTGCAAGGCCACCCGGTCGTTTCGAAGATCCGTCCGATCGTTGAGCTCCGAGATCCGAGACCGCCGAAGCTTCTGGAGGACGTCGTCCTTGCTATCACCCCAGCTCACATCGCCGAGGACGCTATCCAAGTCGGCGAAGGCCGTCTGGGGCATCAAGAAGAACGCCGTGGTCATCAGGCAAATCGCAATCGTCGTCAGCTTTCTCATCGGTTCTCCCGTGATCGTCGACAGAGTTCGACCTCATGTTCGTGAGCTACAGGCTACCAAATCCCGTCGGTGGCAACAAACCTCGGGGGGCCCCAACAACTAAGACGCCCCCACCGGGTGATTTCTTCAACCGGTGGGGGCGTCCGCGCTACGTCAGCGTCCGAGCTTACTCGTCGCTCTCTCCGCGCTCGGCCAGGGCGGCTCGGCGGCTGAGCTTCACCTTGCCCGTGCGGCCGTCCACGTTGAGGACCTTCACCAGGCACTCATCGCCTTCCTTCAGGACGTCCTCGACCTTGTCGACTCGTCCCTCGGTGAGTTCCGAGATGTGACAGAGGCCATCGGTGCCGGGGAGGATCTCCACGAAGGCCCCGAAGTCCACCACGGTCTTCACCGTCCCGAGGTAGATCTTGCCCACCTCGGGCTTGGCCGTCAGACCTTCGATGATCTCGATGGCCTGCTGAGCTCCTTCGGAGCCCGTGGAGGCGATCTTCACGGTGCCGCTGTCGTCGATGTTCACCGTCGTGCCCGTGGTCTCCTGGATGGCCCGGATGGTCTTGCCTCCCGGTCCGATGATCGTCCCGATCTCCGAGGTCGGCACCTGGATGGTGACGATCCGGGGAGCGTTGGCCGACAGGTCCTTGCGAGGCGCCGACAGGGCTTCGTTCATGATGCCCAGGATGTGAAGCCGACCCGCTCGGGCCTGCTCCAGGGCTGCGCTCATGGTCTCCGCCGTGATGCCCTCCACCTTGGTGTCGAGCTGGAACGCCGTGATCCCGTCGGCGGTGCCACAGATCTTGAAGTCCATGTCACCCATGTGGTCTTCGTCACCGAGGATATCGCTGAGGACGACGATCTCGTCGCCTTCTTTGATCATCCCCATGGCGATCCCGGCGGTGGCCTTCTTCACCGGGACACCGGCGTCCATCATCGCCAGGCTTCCGCCACAAACGGCGGCCATGGAGCTCGACCCGTTGGACTCCAGGGTGTCGCTGACCACGCGGACCGTGTACGGGAACTCCTCGACCAGGTCGGGGAGGTTCGCCGTCAGGGCCCGCTTCGCCAGAATCCCGTGGCCGTGCTCTCGCCGCGAGGTGCCCCGCAGGGGACGGGCCTCACCGACGCAGAACGGCGGGAAGTTGTAGTGGAGCATGAAGCTCTGGGTGATATCCGCCTCCAGGGTGTCCACCCGGCGGGCGTCCCGCTCGGTCCCCAGGGTGCAGGTCACCAGCGCCTGGGTCTCACCGCGGGTGAAGAGCGCCGAGCCGTGGGCCCGGGGGATCAACCCCACGTCCACGGTGATCTCCCGGATCTCGTCGGGCTTCCGGCCGTCGATTCGAACCTTCTGAGAGATCACGGTACTCCGCATGGTCTGCTTCTTGATCGTGTCGAAGGCTTCTTTAATCTCACCGGCCCGGTCTTCAAAGGTCTCCGACAGGGCCGTGACCACCTCCCCTTTCAGGGCGTCCAGGGCCTTGTAACGATCGAGCTTGTCGGCGATCTGAAGCGTCGACGACAGCTTGTCGTCCGTGGCCTTGCGCACGGCGGTCACGATCTCCTGATCGAGCTCGGGGGCCTCCACGGTGATCTTCTCTTTGCCCACAGCCTTGGCCAGCTTGTGCTGCAGCTCCAGAACGGGCTGCGCGGCCTCACGGCCAAACTCGAGAGCCTGCACCATGATGTCCTCGGGGACCTCCTTGGCCTCGCCCTCGACCATCACGATGGCGTTGTCACTGACCGCCATCACGATATCCATCTCCGAGCGCTCTCGCTCTTCGAAGCTGGGGTGGGCGATGAACTCGCCGTCGATCCGCCCCACCCGGACGCCGACCACGGGGCCGTTCCACGGGATGTCGCTGATCATAATCGCCGCCGAGGCACCCGTGATGGCCAACACGTCGGTGTCGTACTCTTTATCCGCCGAGATCACCCACCCCATCAGCTGGGTGTTGTTCATGTACCCGTCGGGGAAGAGGGGCCGCGACGGACGGTCCATCAGCCGGCAGGTCAACGTGGCCTTCTCGCCAGGGCGCCCTTCCCGCTTGAAGTACCCACCCGGGATGTTCCCGGCGGCCCAGAAGTTCTCCACGTAGTCACAGACCAGCGGGAAGAACGGCAGGTCCGGCCGCACACCGCCCATCGTGGCCGTGCACAGGACCATGCAGTCCCCAAACTGGATCACCACCGAGCCGTTGGCCTGTCGAGCCATCCGGCCGGTCTCAAGAATCAACTCTTTCGCGCCAAACTTGGCGCCTTCACGTACGATCGCCATATCGATCTCCTGTTCTTCGGCTCCTTCTTCTGGAGCCCTCTAGTGAAGGGAGTCGGAGAATCGATACACGATTCGAGTGTGCGATGGCATCGTCTTCAGAAGACGACGGTGTAGCATGTAGTTCGCCTCGCCAGCCGCGGCTGACGCTGCCAATTACAGGCTACCTCCTGGCCATCGCTTCTTCTCGACCCGTGCTTCGCTTCTCTTTCTTCCCATGAAAAAACGCCCCCCGTGGCCAACTGCCGCGGGGGGCTCTTCATTCCTTACTTCCTCAGTCCCAGCTCCTTGATCAGGACCCGGTACCGCTCGACGTCCTTCTTGCGAAGGTACGCCAAGAGCCGGCGACGCTGGCCGACGAGCTTCAGCAGCCCGCGTCGGGACTGGTGGTCGTGTTTGTGGTCCGAGAAGTGACCTTGCAGGCCGTTGATCCGCTCCGTCAGGAGCGCAACCTGCACTTCGGGGCTACCCGTGTCACCTTCAGACTGTTGAAATTTCGCGATGAGTTCCGCTTTTCGATCCGGATGCAAAGCCATGGGGTTTTCCTCGTCTTGCTGTAAAAATGTGCTCCGGCACGTGATCCTCCCGGCGACTCACCCATGGAGAGTCCCTCCGGCGAGGGGCGATTTCGCGGCGACCTTAGTGTCGCCCCGGCGGGAAGTCAAGGTTCGGGTCCCAACGGACGCGCACCCGCGCCCTTGCAAATCCATCACACATTATCCATCCTACTCCCCTCACCTCCCCAGGACTCACCATGAAACGCTGGTTCCTCGCCGCCTTCTTCGCCCTCTTCGGTACGGGTTGCACAGCCCCGGATCGGGTCGTCGAGGAGCACCTCACCGAGAAGTACGGCGAAGCCTTCGCCGTGCAGTCCTCGAACTTCATCCCCGGTACGGGAGCCTACCACCTCCAGGTGAGCCCCGAGGCCAACCCGGCGCTGACCTTCCTGGTGGAGTACTCTCGCAACACAGGGGTGGTGAACGACTTCTACCCGCAGGCCCGCTGGCATCGAGAGGCCCACGAGGCCTTCACCGAGCTCGTCAGCGACGCCTCCCGAGACATCCCCCACGCCCTTCACACCCGGCTCATCGTCGCCCACACGCCGGATCCACGGAACATCCCGACCTTCGAAGAGCTCCGGGCCGACCACACCGGCGAGCTGAATCTACACTTCCACCTCTACCTCTTCGCCGAGCCGTCTGCGGAGGCGCTGGCGGGCCTCCTCGCGCTCGATCGCGAGCTCCGTGGCGCCGGCCTCAGCGATCTGGGCTTCATCGTCCACTTCTACGACCCCGCCTCCCTCGACGGCCGCTCTCCCGCCGAGCTATCCCTCGGTTTCGCCGTCCGCGACGACGAGTCCTTTGAGACGGTCCACGGCGACGCCCTCTTGGGGGTCATCCGATACCGCGCAGCCTATGGCGCGGATTCGCCGACCCCGGAGGCAGCGCTGAGCCTCCTAAAACCCCGGGAGTCCATGGAGTTTCCGCGGCTCTAGCCGTCCTCCAACTCCATCGGAATCTCTCGCCGCTCCGAGTCGTCCATCAGCCGGTACAATCGCACCCCGAAGGTCCCGCACTGCCGCTGGTCTCGCCAGTATGTCCAGTGGATGTATACCCGACCATCGGGGCTGACGATCTCCGACGGCGGGTCCGGATGCACCCCGATGCCTCGGGAGGTCATGATGGCCTCGGCGTCATACATGGTGTTCCCCGAGGTCTGAGCGATGTTGGTCTCCACTACCGCTCCGGTCTCGGCGTCGATCACGATCTCGATCACCGCCCGCAGAGTCATGTCGTTGAGCGGGTGGGCGTTGGAGTAGTCCCGCTGCACCCGGGGAATGAAATTCAGGGCCCACCGGGGATGAATATGTCGGTGAATTCGCGCGATGTAGCTCGCGTGAGGCGCCGCGTGGGCGTTCACCGAGGTGTGATTGCCGGTCTCCACGTGGGTCAGGTAATTCTCCAGGCTCGCTCGTAGCGCTTCGTCGTTCTCCTTCCAACTGCTCAGGAGGCGACGGCCCTCGGGCACCTCGACCCCCTCGTAGCCCTGCCCGGCGTCGCCGAAGAGCTCCTCGACCCGCTCTCGATCGGGTTGAAAGATCTGGTGCTCCCGCCGTTCCGTCGCCTCCGCCGTGGCCTCGTCGCCCTGATCGTCGAGGATCATCTCCGACGGGTCCCTGTACTCCTGGAACTCCGACTCGTCAGCGGCTTCGGCGAGCTCGTCCTCCTCGTCGGGCTGCTCCGTGAACTCCTCTATGTCCTCCTCGGAGATCACCTCGGGCTCCACAGGGATCTCCACGGGGCTCATGGCCATCTCCCACTCCACGTCGTGCTCCAACTCAAAGGCCAAGGGCTCCTCCTCCACGGGAGGCGTCTCCTCCAGGGTGGTCACCTCGGCGACGGTCTCCTCCTCTGTGACATGGGCCTGATCGGAGATGTGGTCCGCCTCCTCGGGCTCCTCCTCGTTGGTCTCCTGATCGACGGCGTAGAGCTCCATCAGCTCGGGGTCCACGGGCATGGGCTCCGCTTCAGCCACCAGCTCTTCCTCGGCGCTCTCCTCCTCCTCTTCGTCCTCTTCCTCTTCCTCGTCTTCTTCGTCGTCAGGCGGCTCCTCCTCTTCTCGAAGCGCCTCCTCGTCGTCGGGCTCTTCGGACTCCTGAGCCTCCTCGGCCTGCCGCAGCGCCTCCTCCCACTCCTCTTCGTCCCAGTCCTCGAGGAGGACCTCCACGGTCTCCTCCTCCTCCTCCTCTTCCTCGAACCGCTCCACCTCCACGGATCCCACCACCCAGGCGGCGACCAACAACGCGAGCGCGACCACATGCAGCACGACGGAGCCCACGGCTCCGGCGAGTAGATCTCGGCCCTCCTGCTGTCGCTGGCGAAGGTTCATCTTGTCAGAGCCCGCGGCGGGAAGGTACAAGGTGCCCCGAAGTTGAAGTCCAAACCGCCACCGAGCGCTCCATGGAATTCGTCAAACAACGGACACAACAAGCGCGGACACCGGGGTTCTTCCTTCTCGTGGTCGCCATGCTGTGGCTGACCGCCTGCGCGCCCCAGATCGGCGACGCCTGCGAGTCCAGCCAGGACTGCCCCTCGGGCGTCACCTGCGAGCGATCCGTGGAGGACGGCTTCTGCACGATCCGCGGTTGCCGCCCCGGCGGCTGCCCATCGGAGTCGATCTGCGTCTCCTTTGATCGCCACGAAACGTTCTGCATGCGCAGCTGCTCCTCCGACGACGACTGTCGCCGCGACCATGTCTGCATCGATGATGAAGACAAGGGTCTGTCCTACTGCTTCGTCGACGACTGATCCTCCTCCTGGACCAGCCCCTTTCTTCGCAGAAACGCCGGAACCTCACGAAAAATCCCGTGCCAGATGGCCAACTCCCGGTCGTCGAGGCCTGCCCTCATGAACACGGACCGCACGCTTCTGAGGATGTGCTCCCGGGTATCGGTCTTGAAGAACTCCACGGCCTCCAGCGCTTCTTCGGCGTGTTGAAAGAGGCGCTCCAGGGCCGCCATGGGCACCGCTCCCCCGGCTGCCACGACTCCCACTTCTTCGCCCGGCCCATCGGCCCCGCTCTGAAGGCGAAAGATCTCCCACATCATCAAGAGGACCGCCTGGCCCAGGTTCAACGACGTGTACTCCGGGTTCGTGGGGATCGTGACCACCCCGTGGCACCGGTCCAGCACCTCGTTGGGGAGCCCCGAGTCCTCTCGACCGAAGAGCACCGCCACAGGGCCTTCCTGGCTGGCCGCCTGCAGGGCTCGGGCCGCCTGCGGCGGGGTCAGCACCGTCCACCGGGCGCTCCGACTCCGAGCGGTAAGCCCCACGACAAACACCCGATCCGCCAGCGCGGAGTCTAGATCGTCGTAGATCTCGATCCCCTCGATGTACTCCTCGGAGCGGGGAGCGCAGACCAGGATCTCCTCGGGATCGGCCACCCGAGGCCGCACCAACCGCATCGACGGCACCCCGAAGTTGCGGGCCGCCCGCACCGCCACCCCGATATTGATGTCATTCTGGGGCTCCACGAGCACCACAGAGGTCCGCTCCAAAAGGAGGCTCATCGAGCCCCCTTCAGGAATCGTTCCGTCGCTTCGGATTTCTCAGAAACGTGGGGACGTCGATGCGATCCTCTTCATCGGGGCTCAACCCGCCGCCGGGGTGCTTGATCCCCGACTTGGTTCGGATGAACGACGCTCTCCGCTCCTGGGTGTCCGGAGCTCCGTTGGACCGCTCATACCGAGCCGCCGGCTGTTCCTGAGGCTGCTCCTGAGGCTCCTCGGGCACCAGGAGCTCCTGTCGAGGGATGGCCTGCCGCGGAGTATGTCGGGGCGCCTCCTGGGGCTCCTCAGCCCGGGGCTCTTCCTGCCGGGTGCCGAACTCCCGACGCCGGGTGCGCTCGCTGTACTCGGCGCTCCGCCGCTGGGCCTTTCGGTCGAACCCGGTGGCGATCACGGTCACCATCAGCTCGTCGCGCATGTCTTCTTCGATCACGTTCCCGAAGATGATGTTTGCCTCTTCGTCAGAGGCCCCTTCGATCAGGCTCATGGCCTCGTTGATCTCGCTGAGGGTCATGTCGACGCCGCCCGTGATATTCACCAGGATTCCCGTGGCCCCCTCGATGGAGACGTCCTCCAAGAGCGGCGACGAGATGGCCATCTCAGCGGCCTCCACGGCCCGCGTCGGCCCCGAGGCCCGGCCCGTACCCATCAGCGCCAGCCCCTTGCCGGTCATGATCGTTCGGACGTCGGCGAAGTCCACGTTCACCAGGCCGCGAACGGTGATCAAATCGGAGATCCCCTGCACGGCGTGGAGCAACACCTCGTCGGCCTTCTTGAACGCCTCCAGGATCGTGGTCTGCTCTCCGGCGATCGCGAGCAACCGCTGGTTGGGGATCGTGATCAGGGTGTCCACGGCGGACCCCAGATTCTTGATCCCCTCTTCGGCCTGGCGGCGACGGCGGCGCCCCTCGAACTGAAACGGCTTGGTGACGACCCCGACGGTCAACGCCCCGAGCTCCCGGGCGACGCTGGCGATGATCGGCGCCGCGCCCGTTCCGGTGCCCCCGCCCATCCCGGCGGTGACGAACACCATGTCGGCGCCGCGGAGCACCTCGGCGATCCGAGTCTGATCCTCGAGCGCTGAGTTCCGGCCGATGTCGGGGTCTGCCCCGGCCCCCAGTCCTTTCGTCAACGCTCCGCCGAGCTGAATCTTCAGCGGCGCCAGGTTCGTCTCCAACGCTTGGAGGTCCGTGTTCGCGGCCACGAACTCCACGCTGGAGATCCCCTCGGTGATCATC
This sequence comes from Myxococcales bacterium, assembly GCA_007120035.1. Taxonomy (GTDB): domain Bacteria; phylum Myxococcota_A; class Bradymonadia; order Bradymonadales; family Bradymonadaceae; genus SKON01. The sequence goes on along the minus strand of SKON01000004.1, from coordinate 15,855 downwards.
GTGTTGATGGCGTTACCCCCGCCACCACCGACCCCGATCACCTTGATATTGGCGGCCTGGGGTACTTCGGCGTCATCAAACTCGAGCATCGCTATATCCTACGCTGCTATGGCCCCTGTTACGGGCCTGGTCGGGCCGTTGGTTCGTCCTGTCGGCGTGACGATAACACCGGCGCCCCGGACCTTCAACCCGGACGGCTCAGAACATCTCAGCAAACCACTGTTTCATTCGAGAAGCCACCCGCGTGGCCACCGGCGGCTTCTCCTCCTGGAAGAAATGGGCCGGCGGCTCCGTGGCGCCATAGGCCACCAGACCCACGCCAGTGGCGAACTTCGGGTTCCTCACCACGTCCACCAGGCCCCCTACGGACTGCGGCAGCCCTCGGCGTACGGGCATCCCCAGGACCTCCTCGGCGAGCTCCGGCATATTGTCGAGGATCGTGGTGCCCCCGGTGATCACAACCCCGCCGGCGATCAGATCCTGGCACCCCGAGTCTTTGATCTCCCGGGCCACGTACGCGAAGATCTCCTCCACCCGAGGCTCGATGATCTCCGCCAGGATCTCCCGGCTCAAGATCCGGGGCGGTCGCCCCCCCACGGAGGGGACCTCGATGGTCTCCTCCGGATTGACCCGGGCCGTCAGGGCGCAACCAAACCGCTGCTTGATCCGCTCTGCCTCGGCCATGGGCGTCCGAAGCCCCACGGCGATATCGTTGGTCAGGTGATTGCCCCCCAGGGAGAGCACCGCCGTGTGAACCAGGGCTCCCTTGCTGAAGATGGCGATATCCGTCGTGCCCCCCCCGATGTCGACCACGGCCACCCCGAGCTCCTTCTCGTCGGGCTCGAGCACGGCCTCGCTGCTGGCGAGCTGCTCCAGCACGATGTCGGCCACGTTCAACCCGCAGGCCCGGGCGCACTTGATGATGTTCTGGGCGCTCGTCACCGACGCGGTCACGATATGGACCTTGGCCTCCAGCCGCACCCCGGTCATCCCCAGGGGCTCCTTGATCCCGTCCTGATCGTCGACGACGTACTCCTGGGGGATCACGTGGAGGATCTGCCGGTCCATGGGGATCGCCACGGCGCCTGCGGCGTCCACCACCCGGGACAGGTCGCCGGGCCGGACCTCTTTATCCTTGTTCACCGCCACGATCCCGTGGGAGTTGAACCCGTGGATATGGCCCCCGGCGATCCCGGCGTACACGGTGTTCACCTCGCACCCGGCCATCAACTCCGCCTCTTCCACGGCCTTCTTGATGGAGTTGATCGTGGCGTCGATGTTGATCACCACCCCTTTTCGAAGGCCCCGCGACGGATGGGACCCGATCCCGATGATGTCGATCCCCTCCGGGGTGACCTCACCGATGATACAGGCGATCTTCGTCGTCCCGATGTCCAGCCCTACGATGATTTCGTTCTGATTACGTCCCATTTGTCTACCTTCCTTGGCTCTCGAACCATCCATCCGTCGAATCGATCACAACGCCCCTACTCCTGGCCGGACTCACCATTCCCTGGCCCTGCCCTGCGGCCCACGGCGACCCGGTTGAAGTCCTCTTCCTGGTCCAACAATACATAGGTCGCCTCCACCCCCCGGCGGATCAGCGACTCCTGGATCACCTCCAGGCGATCCAGTCGTTCTTCCCACCGCCCCCACCCGAGGCGGACCTCCATTCCCGCTTCTCCGACGATCAGGGACAACCCCAACCGCTCCTCGATATGCACCTCGCTGATGGGCTGGCGCTCAGCCAACCCCCGCTCTCCGTACATCCGATAGACCCGCCGGGCCTCCAGAAGCCGCTCTTTGCCGCGCTCCGTCGTCAGGTCCGCCCGGGTCAACCCCGAGATCAGCGGCAGATCCCAGAGCTCGAACCCCGGATCGGGGTCGTCGAGCTCCAGAAATACATCGCCGTACACGTCGGCCAACCAGAACCCGTCGTCGACGATCACCGCCGCCGGCTCGTGCTCTTCGATCTCGATATGAAGTCGATCCGGGAATCGTCGCTCCACGGAGACCCGGGCCACGAAGGGGAGCCCGGCGAAGATCTCCTCCAGGTGCTCAGAGCGCACGTTCAACAGGTGCTCCCCGGCGACGGCCTGGGCGGCCTCCAGGAGGGTGTCCTCTTCCAGGTACTCCAGCCCCTCGACGTCCACATAGCTCAACGCGAAGAAGGAACTCGACATCAACACCGAGTATCCGTAGAGGATCGCCGACGGCAACCCGAACCCGACGGCGGCCAGCCCCAGGACCAGAGCGATCCGCCGCACCCAGGTCCCGAACGTTGCCCGTCGGACCGCCCGTCGCTCCTGAGCCGATGGCTTTCGCCTATTTCCACGTCTACTTCGAAACACGTCTTCCCTGACCTCTCCTCCGGCGTCCCTGCCGGAAGACAATGGGGCTACCTACGCCCCGGACTCCAACCTCGCGCTCACCAACATCGCCTCCACGAACTCCTCGAAACTCATCCCTCGGTGACCGGCGAGCTTCGGCACCAGGCTCGTAGCCGTCATCCCCGGGATGGTGTTCACCTCCAGCATGGCCGCCCCGCCGCCGACCACGTCGCCCTTGAAGTCGACCCGAGCCACCCCGCGGCACCCCAGGGCCCGCAACGCGCGCCGGGCCCACTCTTCCATGGGACCCCGAAGGTCCTCGTCGGTGACCAGGTGATAGGCCGTGGACTGACTCTCGTACTTGGCCTCGAAATCGTAGAACTCGGCGTCGGGCACGATCTGCATTGTCCCCAGACACTCGTCGTCGAAGAACCCCACGGAGTATTCCGGGCCCTCCAGATAGGCTTCGGCCAGAAGCCCCGCCGTCGTGGCCTCCGACACCTGACGCGTCAGCGTCGCCACGGCGCTCTGCAGGGCCCCCTCGTCGCGGCAGAGCTCCACGCCGACACTGCTGCCGCTGTCGTTCAGCTTCACCACCACGGGGAACCCCAGCGCTCCGATCTCCGCCACCAGTCGCGCCTCGTCCCTAAGTTCTTCCCCTCGGAAGATCCGACCCGCCGCCACGGGGACCCCCGCGTCTGCGCAGATGATCTTCGATCGGGCCTTATCCATCGCCAGCGCCGACGCCAGCACCCCGCTTCCCGTATAAGGGATCTCGAAGAGCTCGAGCATCCCCTGCAGGACCCCGCTCTCGCCGGCGCCGCCGTGGATCCCAAGAACCATCGCCGCCGGCCGCTCCGCCAGGATCGCCGGAAGATCCGTTGCCACGTCGTAGACCCGGACATCGTAGTCCAGCGAACGCAACGCCTCGGCAAAGGCCGCCCCTGTCTTCAGGCTGATCTCTCGCTCCGACGAGGTGCCTCCCGTGGCGACCCCGACGAGCTCTCCGCGAAAGCGGCTGCGATCCAGGCTCTCAAACATCCTTGTCTTTCCACTCCTCTTCCAGGTCGAGCATCCGTGCCCAACCGTCAAACCCCACGAACCGCACCTCCGGCGTGAGCTCCACGCCGAACTCCTCTCTTACACGATGCCTGGCCAGGGCCATGAGGGACAGAAAATTCTCTGCCTTGGCTTCGCCACGATTGATGAAGAAATTCGCGTGAAGCGGGCTGATCTGCGCGTCTCCCACCACCTCGCCCTTCAACCCGGCGGCCTCGATCAGCCGGCCGGCGTAGTCCCCCGGCGGGTTGGCGAAGGTGCTGCCCACGCTGGCCAACCGATAGGGCTGAGTGCGATCTCGCCTGTCCTTGTCGTACTTCACTCGGGCCCGGGCCTCGTCGACATCGCCCTCTTCCACGGCGATGGTCCCCCCCACCACGAGCGCCCCCTCGGGCAGCTCGGCGTGGCGATACTTCATCTGAAGCTCTTGTGGGGTGAACTGCGTCATCTTCCAGCACCGCTCCTCGCGTTCTCTCGTCGCCAACTGCACAGTCTCCAACATCTGGACCAGCTCGGCGTCTTTCGTCCCGGCGTTGAGGGCGACGGCGCCGCCGAACGTACCGGGTATCAGCCTCAAGAACTCCGCTCCCACGTAGCCGGCCTTCAGCAAGCCCCGCACCAGATGAGCGTTGACGGCGCCTGCCATCACATCCACCACGGCGCGGCCTCCTGCCGGATCGGGATGGACCGCGAAGGTGGCGAGTTCGCCACCGAGACGAATCACTGGTTCCTCGATCCCTTCGTCGGGAAAGAGGACGTTGCTGCCCAGGCCCACGCACCAGAAGGGTTCGTCACCCAGAGCGGCGAGCAGCGACGCGAGATCCGCCGGCGTTCCAACCTCGATCCAGGCCTTCGCCGCTCCACCGATTCGGAGCGACGACCGACGAGACAGCAGCTCTCCTTCCACAACCTTGCTCTGATCCGATGAACTCAGAGCCCACCGGCGCAGTCGAGAAGCGAGCGTACCTGTCTCGTCCCATGAAACCACCTGTTCACGAAGCATCTTTATCTCTAATTCCCGTCAGGGACACTAAGGAGAATACACGATGGCGATCGCCTCGCAAGGCCCTTCTTTTCACATACCTTCACAACTATTCCCGGTGTATTTTCGGCCACTTCCCCACGGAACCAAAAGCCAAACCTTCAAGACCGAGGCCAAACCTCAAGTGTAATCTTGAACCTGAAGCAAGTTCTTATCATGCCATGAGCCGAAAACCTAAAGTGGTGGATCAAGAATCTCTAATCATCGACACGAGGTCTTCGGCGATATCACGGGCTGCCTGAGGCCGTCCGAGCTCTCGGGCTCGGCGCGCCAGGTTCGAGAGGGCCTCGGGGTTCGCCATGAACCCGCGTAAAAGCGCCCGAGCCCGGTCACTCTCCAGCTCCGAGTCGTCGATCATCACCCCCGCCCCGGCCTCGACCACGCTCAAGGCGTTGGCCCGCTGGTGATCGTCGGCGGCATGGGGAAAGGGCACGTAGATCGCCGGCAGGCCCAGGTTCAACACCTCGGCCATCGTCGAGGCGCCGGCCCGGCAGATCAGGAGGTCGCACCATCGATAGGCGGCGACCATGTCGTCGATGAACTCCTCCACCACGGCCGACCCGGTGAAGCCCTCATACCGGGGTCGCACATCGTCGGCCCGATCCCGACCGGCCTGGTGGCGGACGTGGAGGCGACCGGCGAGCTCCCCCATGGACTGAAAGAGCCCCGGGAGGTGCTCGTTGAAGCTACCGGCGCCGCCGCTGCCGCCGATGATCAGGATCCGAAAGGGCCCGTCCTTTCCGGGCGCCTCGTAGGAGAACCCATCGGCCATCGCCAGGAGATCCTTGCGGACCGGGTTTCCCACCACCCGGGCGTCGAGCTTATCAAAGTAGCGAGCGCTGTCCTCGAAGGTCAGATAGCCCCGGTCCACGGACTTCCCCAACCACCGGTTGGTCATCCCCGGAGTGGAGTTCTGCTCCATCAGCGCCGTGGGGATGCCCATCCAGGACGCCATCAACGTGACCGGACCAGCGGCGTATCCGCCAACGCTGACCACGGCGCTGGGCTCCAATCGGCGAAGGAGCTTCCGGGCCCGCAAGCCGCTCATCGGGAGCCCGGCGGCGCTCTTCATCTTCCGCATCAACCCGCCCCCCTTCAGAGCCGACACCTCCACAAGCTCCAGGGGAAACCCCAGCTCCGGGATCACCCGGGCCTCGATGCCCCGCTCGGTCCCCACGAAGGTGACCTTTCCCTCGGGGCAGAGCTCCAGGAACGCCTCCGCCACGGCGACGCCGGGGAAGAGGTGCCCTCCCGTTCCACCTCCAGCGATCACGAGATGCTCCGGGCTACCCATGGCGACGCTCCTTTTCACTTCGTTGGTCAGTGGTGCCGCAGATCGTCGCGGCGGCTGAGGATCTTCTTTCGCTTCTTCTCCCACCGCTTCTCTTGCTTGCGGGCCTCTCGGGATTCCCGTTCCTCGCCCCAATAATCGGGCTCGTTGCGCGAAATGTTCAACAGGATCCCCACCGAATAAAGTCCGACGATGATCGACGTCCCGCCGAAGGACACAAAAGGCAAGGTCAGCCCCTTCGTGGGCAGCATCCCTGTGACGACGAAGAGGTTCATCACGGCCTGCAAAGCGAAGAGCGAGGTCAGCCCAAAGGCCAGGTACATCCCGAAGGAGTCCGTCGCCCCGAAGGCGATCCGGAACCCTCGCCAGAGGAGCACCAGGAAGAGGCCCACCACGAAGACGATCCCCAAAATCCCGAGCTCCTCGGCGATGATCGTACCGATGAAGTCGTTCCAGAGCTCCGGCACGTAGCCCAGCTTCCCGGCGCCCTGGCCCAAGCCCCGGCCGCCGAGCCCGGCGGACCCGATGGCGATCAGGGATTCGCTGATCTGGTATCCGATGTCCGAGCGGTGGCTCCAGGGATCGAGGAACGCCAGGATCCGCTGGGTCCGGTACTCACTACCGCTGATCGCGAAGTACCCGGCCACGGCCCCGCCCATGGTGATCAAGAAGAGATAGGAGAGCTTCGCCCCGCTCACGAAGAGCAGGAGCATCATCACCCCGATGAGCATCACGGAGGTCCCGAAGTCGGGCTGCAGCATCAAGAGCCCGACCAGGGCCCCGACGATGAAGAGGTGGGGCAAGAACCCGATGGTAAAGCTCCCCATCCGCTTGCCCTTCTTACTGATCGAGTACGCCAGGAAGATCACGGCGGCGAGCTTGGCCACCTCGGCGGGCTGAAACCCGAACCCCACCACGTTCAACCACCGCCGGGCCCCGTTGTGGACGACCCCGATGCCCGGGATCGCCACCAACACAAGAAGCGCGATGGTCACCCCCAAAATCGGGTACACCAGCCGCTTGTACCACCGGTAGTCGATCTGCAAGGCCACGAGCATCCCGAACACCCCCAGGAGGGCCCGCTCGGCCTGCCCGCTCAAGAGCACATAGTGCTCCCCCATCCGCTGGGCGGCGATCACGGAGCTCGCCGAGTAGAGCATCACCAGCCCCAGGCTCACGAGCATCATGACCACGACGAGCAGCGGCATATCCCACCCCGGCCCGTCCCCATCTACTTTTGGCTTATCCCCGCTCTTGCGGGTCAGCGTCGCTAAGATATCGCTCTTCATCGGCCCTCCGTGGCCGTGATCGCCGTCGCTCCGTCCGTGGAGCCCTGGCGTTGCGTCCTACATGGTGGCCCAGAATCACCTGAGCTTCAAGCTCATCAACGCCACCAGACTTAACATGATGGCGATAATCCAGAACCGCACAATAATTTTTGGCTCCGGCCACCCCTTCATCTCGTAGTGATGATGGATGGGCGCCATCTTAAACACCCGCTTTCCCGTCATCTTGTAGCTGAAGGTCTGGGTGATCACGCTTAAGGCCTCCACCAGGAAGATCCCGAAGATGATCGTCGACAAGAGCTCGTGCTTGGTGACCACCGCCAGGGTCCCCAGGGCGCCGCCCAGGGACAAGCTCCCCACATCGCCCATGAACACCTGGGCCGGGAAGGTGTTGTACCAGAGGAACCCCACCCCGGCGCCGACGATGGCGGCGCAGAAGATCGATAACTCCTGCACCCCTTCTACTTTCGGGATCATCAGGTACTGGGCCACGTCAAACCGGTGGACCACCTTCGCCCCCTCCACGATCTCCTCGTAGTGGAGCACCGTCGCCGTGCTCCAGGCCAGGATTAGAAACGTCCCGGCAGCGACGATCACGGGCCCGATGGCCAGGCCGTCGAGACCATCGGTGAGGTTCACGGCGTTGGCGGTCCCCACGATCACGATCATCGCAAAGGGCACGTATACCCACAGCGGCAGGGTCAGGCTGAACCGGTCGGTGCTGACAAAGGGCAAGTAGAGGTCTGTGGAGTAGCTAAAGGCGTCGCTCTGAAACAAGATGAGCATCAACACCAGGACGATCCCGAACTCCAGGGCCAGTCGAGCCTTTCCGCTCAGCCCCGCCGTGGACTTGCCCCGGATCTTCATGAAATCATCGAAGAACCCTACCACGGCGAAGCAGACCGTCACCCCCAGGACCACCCCCACGTAGGGGTTCTTCAGGTCCGCCCATAAGAGCGTGGAGATCACCACGGCGAAAAGGATCAGCACGCCCCCCATCGTCGGGGTCCCGGCCTTGGAGAAGTGGGACTCCGGGCCGTCGTCTCGGATCACCTGGCCGATCTGCTGACTCTGGAGCTTTCGGATAAACCAGGGGTAGAGCAAGAAGCTGATCAGCAGCGACGTGAGCATCGCCGCCACCACCCGAAAGCTGACGTACCGAAAGACGTTGAACGGCGAGAAGTCGTCTTTCAGCCAGAAGAAGAGTTCGAAAAGCATCGGCGGTTCCTATCGCTGGGGCGCCGGGCTCTCCGGTCGGAGCGCGTCGATGACTCGCTCCAGCCGGTTGGCGCGGCTTCCCTTCAAGAAGACTCGTGCGGCTCCCCGGCGTTGTAACCACCGGGAGATCTCGTCGACCTCGGACATCGCCACGCACTCCGCGCCGCCGTTGATGTCGGCGGCGGCCTCGCGCATCACGGGCCCGAACTCCCCCACGAAGGCGATGCTCGTCAGCGCCTGGCCTGCCAGCCAGCGGGCGAGCTGCCGATGCTCTTCATCGGCGAAGTCCCCGAGCTCTTTCATGTCTCCGATCACGGCCAACCTCGGAAGGCCCGCCTCATCGCACCACGAGGCGAACGCCTCATAGGAGGCCCGCATACTCGTCGGGTTTGCGTTGTAGGCGTCGTCGAGGATCTCAAGCTCTCCTGCTCTCACCACTCGCAGGCGGCCACCGGGCAGATCGAGGCCACTCAAGGCTTGATTCAGTTCGGCTTCCGAGGGCACCTCGTCCCGGGCGATCAAGGTCGCCAGGGCAGCGCCCAGGTTCTGTGCATTGTGCCGCCCCACGAGGGGCAATGACAACGCCCACTTTCGAGAATCTACCTCAACTATCACCCGGGAGCTCAACCGACCCTGGGCGTCGGGCTCGAGTCCGCCCCACCCCACCTGGACCTCCGCAGGCCCACCGGCGCCTACCCGGAGCACTCGCCCCGGAAACTCCTCGTCCAGGAGGAGGGCCGCCTCGTCGGCGGGCACGATCGCCGCTGTCTCCCGGTCTGCCCCTTCGAAGATCTCCGACTTCCCTCGCCGGACCCCCGCCAGGGATCCAAACCCCTCGAGGTGTGCCTTGCCGATGGATGTGATGATCCGCTCGTCCCCGGGTGCCAGCTTGATCAGCTCCGAGATCTCTCCGACGTGGTTCGCTCCCATCTCGACGATCAGGTGGTCGCACGCTCGGGGAATCCCGCAGAGGGTCAGGGGGACGCCGATGTGGTTGTTCAAGTTCCCCGGGGTCGCCCAGACCTCTCCCCCGGTGCCCCAGAGCACCTTCAAGAGCTCTTTGACGGTGGTCTTGCCGTTGGAGCCCGTCACGGCCACGGAGTGGAGGCCGTCCCGGCCGGCCTCCACGAAGAGCGCGTGCCCCAGGGCGGCGAGCCCTCGTAACGTGTCGTCCACGACGATCGCCGCCGTCCCGGGCGGGCAGCTCGACAGGTCGTCGACGACCACCGCCGCGGCCCCGGCGTCGAGCGCGGCCTCCACAAAGTGATGTCCATCGAAGCGCTCTCCCCTCAGCGCCACGAAGAGCTCGCCAGGCCGGAGCGCTCGGGTGTCTGTGGTCACCCCCGTGATCTGCGGCGATCCCGCCGCGGGCCCGCTGATCCTTGCGTCCATCGCCCCGGCGATCTTGCCCGGGGACCACCGGCTCACTCGCAGCTCACTCATGGCGTCGCCCCTCTCGAGCGGAGCGCCGCCGCTGCGACCTCCCGGTCGTCGAAATCTCGTCGCTCTCCACGGATCTCCTGATAGGTCTCGTGCCCTTTGCCGGCGATCAACACCACGTCATCGCCAGAGGCGCCGGTGACAGCCAGCTCGATGGCCTCCCGCCGCTCCACGTTCACCACAACCTTCCCCTGGCCCTCGTCTATGCCCGCCCCAATTTCTTCAATGATTTCAGAAGGCTCCTCGCGGCGAGGATTGTCGGAGGTCAGGTGAACTAGGTCGGCGTGTTCAGCGGCCACGGCGCCCATCACCGGTCGCTTGCCCCGGTCTCGATCACCGCCACACCCGAAGACCACCCAAAGGCGCCCCCTCGTGAGGGGGCGCAAGGTCATCAGCGCCCGCTTCAGCGCGTCCGGAGTGTGAGCGTAGTCCACGAAGACCGCAGGACCATCGACGGGCCCATCGGCAAGCCCGACGACACGCTCCATGCGCCCCGGCACTCCGGAGAACTCCTCCAGGCCCCGTCGAATCGTCGCCACGGGCACCCCCATCGCCTTCGCTAACGCCGTGACGCCCAGGACGTTCTCGGCGTTGAACCCGCCGGGCATGGGCGACGCCACAGCGAAGGTCTCTTCGCCGGCGCGCACCTCAAAGCTCACCCCGTCGACCCCCGACCGGAGCGATCGGCCCTGAACCGCCGACGCTTTCGAGAATCCGTAGGTGACGACCTGCACGTCACCGGTGCTCTCCATGAGTGCCGCCAGGGCTTCGCCCTCCTGGTCGTCGGCGTTCACCACGGCCACAGCGCTCTCACCGGCGGCGGGCAGGTACTTCGTGAAGAGCAACCGCTTGGCGTCCCGGTACTCCTCCATGGTCCGATGAAAGTCGAGGTGGTCCTGGCTCAGGTTGGTAAAGAGCGCCCCCTGGAAGACCACCTCGTCCACCCGCCCGCTGGCGAGTCCGTGGCTCGACACCTCCATGACCACCACCTCCACCCCGTCGTCGGCCATTCGCCGGAGCAGAGACTGCAGGACCAGGCCGTCGGGGGTCGTATTCGGTGCCGCGACTCGTCTGTCGGCCCACCGGTATTCCACGGTGCCGATCACGCCCGTGGTGTATCCCGCCGCCTGAAAGAGGGCCTCCAAGAGATAGGTGCAGGTCGTCTTGCCGTTCGTACCCGTGATGCCCAGGACCTTCAGCTCCGACGACGGCGCTTGGTAGAAGACGGACCCCAGCCTTGCCAGCGAGCCTCGGGTGGAGCCCACCTCCAGGACGGTCCCCTCCCAGGGCCCGTCCCGGCCTTCCTCGACGAGCACCGCCGCCGCGCCGGCTTCGATCGCGGCCTCGACGAACTCATGTCCGTCAAAGCGCTCCCCCGGGAGCGCCACGAAGAGTGTCCCCGGCCCCACCTGTCTCGAGTCGTAGGTAATCGACGTGATTGGCACCCCGCGCTCACCGCGGCGTAACACGGCTCCCGGCACCCCATCGATGATCTTGGCGACGTCCATCACGGCTCAATCCTCGCCGATCGCTTCTCCCTGCGAGGGCTCCTCGGCGAGGAAACTATGCTGCGTTCGGGGCGCCAGGGTCAACACCAGGGAGTCCCTATCGCCGAGCACGGTCCCCGGCGGCGGGGACTGGTCGATCACCCGACCCCACCCGTTGGTCTGGGGGACGATCCCCAGGTTTCGGGACCGGGTCAGCGCTTGTCTCAGGGTCATATTTCGGAAGTCTGGCAGCCCCGTCGTGCCGTCGACGGCCGCGGGCTCTCGGAACACCCGCATCGTCGGCAGGACCACCACGTGCTCCGGCGCCGGCGGCGCCACGGCGACCTCCACAGCCCTCGGCGGCGTATCACCCAATTGGAATCGCTCTTCTGGCGGCAAGGGCAGCGTCCCGCGCCGGGCCAGGGCCTCGGTGGCGATCTTCGCGAAGGCCGGGCCGGCGACGACCCCTCCATAACGGGCCACCTGGGGCTCGTCGATGAACACGACGATGGCTACTTCGGGCCGCTCCGCCGGGGCGTACCCGACGAACCCGGACACCCACAGGTCCGGGTCATACCGCCGGGTCTCGGGGTTCACCTTCTGAGCCGTCCCGGTCTTCGCCGCCACCGTGAAGTGCTCCAGCGCCCCCGCCGTCCCGGTTCCGCCGGGGACGGTCACCAGGCTCATGGCCCAGGAGGTCTGGCGAGCGGCCTCAGGGGAAATCACCCGGCGGACCATGGTGGGCTCCTCCCGGTGGACGGTCTGCCCCTGGCGGTCCCGAATCTCGTCGATGATCCTGGGCCGCATCAGCACGCCGTCGTTCGCAAGCGCCGCCGTCGCCATCGCGAGTTGGAGCGGCGTCGCCGTCAGCCCTTGCCCGAAGGCGACGTTGGCAAACGTGATCTCCGCCCATCGATCCGGTGGCCACACCACGCCGGGCTGCTCCCCGCGAAGGTCGATCCCCGTGGCCTGCCCGAACCCGAAGGCCCGCACGTAGTCGTAGTAGGTCTGCCGCCCCATCTCCCGGGCAATCTTATAAGATCCGATATTGCTCGACCGCTGGATGATCTCCGCCGTCGTCATCTCCGGCCGCCGGGTCACATCGCCGATGGTGTAGCCACCGACCCGCATCCGTCCATTCTTCGTGTCGTAGACCCGGTCTAAGGTCGTCGTGTTCTCGTTGAGCGCCGCCGCCACCAGGAAGGGCTTGAACACCGAGCCGGGCTCGATGGTGTCCGTCACGCCTCGGAGTCGCCAGTCGCCGCTGGTGTGGTCGTTGAGCCGGTTCGGGTCGAACCGCGGGGTGTTGGCCATGGCCAGGATATCGCCGGTGCGCACGTCCACGACCACGGCGTAGCCACCGATGGCCTCGTTCTCCAGGACCTGCTCCATCAGGGCCTCTTCGGCGACGCGCTGGATCTTCTCGTCGATCGTCAGGTGGACGCTATGCCCCTCGAACTGCCCGAATTCCGGGGTATCCGACAGGAGCATCGGTCGCCCCCGGGCGTCCCGGCTGATGCTCATGCTGTAGGTATCGCCGGCGAGCTCCCGATGAAAACGGCGCTCCAGCCCCTCGAGCCCGTCGCCGTCGATCCCCACGAACCCCACGAGCTGTCCGCCCACAGGTCCCAGGGGGTAGTACCGCTTGTACTCCGTGGTCAGCTCCACCCCGTAGATGTCCAGCGCCTCGATGGCTTCGGCGACCGACGGCGGGGCCTGCCGCTTCAGCCACACGAATCGCCGATCCGACGTGAGGATCTCCTCGAGCTCTTCGGCGGACTGTCTCAAGTGGGGGGCCAGGCGCTGGGCCTCCCGGGCGGGGTTGGCGATCAGCCCGGGGCGCACGAAGATGCTCGAGACCTCCACGGACACGGCCATCTCCACGCCGTTTCGATCCCGAATGTCTCCCCTTCGAGCCTGACGGACTACTTCCCGGTCTCGCTGCACGGCGGTCCGCTCTTGCAGAGCCTCGGCTTCCACGGTCTGAAGATAGTAGACCCGGCCGACCACGGCGAAGTAGCTGCCGACGAAGACCACGGCGATCAGCCCGATCCTCACCTTCAACCAAAACCGCCCGTCGTCGTCGCCCATCAGGGTCATCGCCTAACCTCCGGTTGCGCCCCTCAGTGGGCGATGGCCAGTCCTTGCGCGGGCTCCACGCTCTCGGCGGGGAGCTCCACTGTGATCACTTGCTCCGGCCGGGTCTGGACCAGGCCGAACTGCTCGCGAGCCATCTCGGCGACCCGGTCGCTCCGCCCCTGCAGCTGGGCTTCCACAGCCAGCTTCTTATTCTCTTCCATCAAGTGCCGGTGTTCACCGGTGACCTGAGCGATCTGATAGCCCATGTCGGTGATCCGGTACTGATTCCACACGTGAACCAGGAGCAACGCCGTGGGCAGGGCCACGAGCATCACCACCTTCCCCACGATCAAAGAGTCCCGAACCCAACGCGCCTTCATCCACTTCCAACTCATCACGACTCCTACGGCTGACCGCACAGGAACGCCCGCAGCTTCGCGCTGCGAGCTCGGGGGTTTACATCGACTTCGTCGGGGCCGGCGCAGACCGGCCGTTTGGTGATCACCTTGCCGGCGGGGAGCTTCCCGCAGACGCACTCCGGCAAGTTCTTCGGGCACTCACAGGGATCTTCCAGGCGCCGCATCCCGTGTTTGACGATCCGGTCTTCCAGAGAGTGAAAGCTGATGAACACCGCGTGGCCGCCGTCGCGGACCACGTCGGGGATCGACTTCACGGCCACCTCCAGGTGGTCGAGCTCTCGGTTTACGGCGATCCGCAGGGCCTGAAACACCAGCGTCGCCGGGTGAATCGATTGCCACGGCGGGTTCCCCACCACGGCGACCACGGCGTCGGCCAAATCTTCCGTGGTGTTCAGCTCCCCGTCGGCCCGGACCTCGAGGATCTTTCGGGCGATCCGGCGGCTCTTGCGGACCTCTCCTTCCCGAAGAATGGCGGCGAGCTCCTCTTCGCCGGACTCGTCGATCAAGTCGGCCACTGTGGTCCCACTCTGTCCCATCCGCATGTCCAGGGGGCCCGGGGCCTGGAAGCTGAAGCCTCGGTCGGCTTCGTCGAGTTGGTGGGAGCTCACCCCGGCGTCCACCAGAAACCCGTCCACCTTCTCCCAGCCTTGCTGCCGCAAGACATCGGCGGCCTCGGAGTAGTTGGCCTCCACCACGATCAGGCGACCGCTCTCGATCTCGGCGCTCAGGCGTCGCCGGACCTCTTCCACGGCCCGGGGATCCCGGTCCAGAGCCAGCACTCTTCCGTCCGGCGCCGTGGCGTTCAAGAGCGCTTCGGTGTGTCCCCCTCCCCCTGCTGTTCCGTCCACAAACCACTTCCCCGGCGTCGCCGCCAGGTGCCCGAGGACTTCGTGTACCATCACCGGAGTGTGGTATTCAGTTGCGTGTGGGAGCTTCTCCACGACAGACCTCGGGGCTACCTCGAACCAACATCTCTGAGGCGTAACGCCCCGGAGCTGCCCTTCCTTGGGCTCGACGCCTACATCGAACACGACGCCGTCTCATCCTTGACTCTCCGGAGTGACTCGTCCTTGAGTCTTCGCCGCCCGAAGACGACGCGCTCTCCGTGAGCTCCAACCGTACAATCCTTACAACCCGAGCTCCGACATCGCCGCCGACAACTCCTCGGGGTCGGCCAACGCCTGATCCACAGCGCCCTGCCACTTCTCCTGAGACCACAACTCGATCGTCTCGAGCTGTCCAACCCATACGCACTCCCGCTCGAGCTCGGCGTAATCCCGCATCGCCTGTGGAACCAAAAGTCGACCGTGGCTGTCGATGGACACCTCGACGGCGCCCGCCACGTAGACCCGCTTGAGCCGCTGCACGTTCGGATTGAACTGGGGAAGTCGCCGAATCTTCTCCTCGAAGTTCAGCCACTTATCCATGGGATAGACCACCAGGCAGTGCTCGAAGGTACGAGTCAGAATGATGCGGTCGGCGTTCTCCCCGGTGGCGTCGAGATCAGCCAGCACCTCCCGAAAACGAGCCGGAACGCTGATCCGCCCCTTCCCGTCCAAGGTGTGCTCGTACTGGCCGCGAAACATCTCATCATCCACCACTGGAGAACACCAACCACGACCGTCCCTGGTCTCATCATTTTGACTCCGCCGAACCATCCTTGGTTCGACCCCGGGGCACCCAATGTTGCCACCCCTTGCCACCCGATGGGAATTGATCCCACTTGAGGCCACTATAAGGTGGGGCATGGATCCCGTCAAGAAAGTATTTCCCCCAGTATTCTTGCGATGATCCACGGTTTCAAACCACCCCAAAATGGGCACATAAACCACTGTTTTTACAGGGGTTTACAGACGAAATGGTGCCCTGCCCCACCCGATAGGGAGGCAGACCGAATTTCAGGGGGGCTCATGGTTGTTCGGGAGGCCGAAAACGCCCCGAAATGGCGCTGTTGGTGTGCGGCTTCTGGACCTCGGCGGCACTCCCGTGGGATGGATTCCCATGAGGCCCCACGGCCCGTGGGATGGAGTGGGATGACGGCCAAGGCCAGGGGCTTCGGTGTGTCGTCGGGGTTCGCGGTATGGCGAACGGTCGGGTGGCGCGGGACGACCCCTCCGCCCTTCGGGCACCTCCCCACAAGTGGGGAGAAGGCCACGGGTTTTCTGTTTCGGCTCGGGTTCTTGGTGTGGCGAACGGTCGGGCGG
>SKON01000038.1 GCA_007120035.1 Myxococcales bacterium | reverse complement strand
TCCCAGATGCGGTAGCCCTGGTGCTCCACGTCCCGAGGGGCCCCGGAGGCGTCGAGCTCGTTTCGGCGGAGGGTGACCACCTGGAAGGTGACGGAGTCTTTCTTGGGGTCTGCCTCCCGCAAGAGGAGGTAGGTGAAGGTGGTGTCGAGTCGTATGTGGAGGAACTCAAACTCCGGGGCAGCCGGGAGGCTGGCGGCGCCGGCGTCGACGGCCTGCATGAAGGCCCCCCGGTCGGGGTAGGTCTCCCGAAGGGGAGAGGCGTCGTGGGTGAGCTCGTGGAAGAGGCCGACGGCGTTGTTCGCGTGGACCTGGCGGAGGACCTTCAGGACCTTCCAGGCGATGGTCTTGGAGCCGATCAGCTTATGGGGCTGATTGCTGGCTTTCTCGGACTCGCGCTGGAGCCGGTGGGCCCGTTCGCAGCACTTCTTGTACTTCTTGGTGCTCCCGCAAGGGCAGAGGTCGTTGCGGCCGATGTTCTCGGGAAGCTCGGAGAGGGGGATAGGCTCGGACATGGTGGTCTCCTTGAAGAGGCGACGGGTTACCGTCGTCGGAATTGCACTTGCTGGCGCTGGGCCGGGGGGCGGTCCAGGTGGAACTGGTACCAGGCGTGGTTCCAGCCCCGCATCTTCATCTTTCGTCCGTTCTGGAGGGCTTTGAGGTTCTTCTCGGTGCGCTTGTCGGCGCCGATCTTCTCGACGGCCCGGTTCAGGACGGCGATGGCCTTATCGCGGTTGCCCGATTTCCAGAGGCAGTAGGCGTAGAGGTTCCACAGGAGGCTCTCCTTCTTGTTGGCGGCGACGGCCTCCTCAAAGATGGTCTCCATTTTGTCGTACTTCTTACGCTTGTAGTAGAGGGTGGCGAGCATGGCCCGGGCGACCCAGTTTTTCTTGAAGCTACGCTTGAGGTAGCTCTCGGCTTCATCGAAGCGCTGAGCCATGTAGAGGACGGAGCCGATCTGGCCGTCGACCTGGGAGGTCACGAGGAACTGCCACTTGCCGACGCCGTAGGCCTCTTTGAGGGTCTGGATGCCCCGGTCGATGTTCTGGGATTGGAACTCGTTCTGGGCGCGGGCGATGATGGCCTGCACGGCCCGCAGGGAGCGGCGGGCCAGGAGGATGTAGGCGACGAAGAAGGAGATCACGCCGGGGAGGACGCCCCACCAGATGCGGAGCTCCCCGCCGCCCAAGAGAAACCCGAAGGCGAAGGTGACGGCGACCGCCGTGGCGATAGAGATGAGGAGATTGTACATACGGAGCGGGGTTTTAAGGGATGGGGTAGTCGTCGCAGAACGCGGCCACGTCGTCGGCCAGTCGGGCCAGGGTCGTGGGGTCGTCGGCGGCGTTGAGGGCGTCGCCGATGAAGGCAGCGATCTGCTTCATGGCGTCCTCTTTCATGCCCCGGGTGGTGACGGCGCCGGTGCCCAGGCGGACCCCGGAGGGGTCAAAGGGCTTTCGGGTGTCGAAGGGGATGCTGTTGGAGTTGACCACGATGTTGGCGGCTTCCAGGGCGGTCGCGGCGTCGCGCCCCCCGATCTGCAGGGGGGTGAGGTCGACGAGGACCAGGTGGTTGTCGGTGCCCCCCGTGACCAACCGTAGACCGGTCTGTGCCAGTCCGGTGGCGAGTGCGGCGGCGTTCTTGACCACCTGAGCGGCGTAGTCTTTAAACTCCAGGGTGTTGGCCTCGTTGAAGGCCACGGCGGCGGCGGCCACAGCGTTCATATGAGGCCCCCCCTGCAAGGCGGGGAACACGGCGCGGTCGATGGCCCGGGCGTGCTCTTCCCGGCAGAGGATCAGTCCACCCCGGGGGCCCCGGAGGGTCTTATGGGTGGTGGAGGTGACCACGTCAGCGTGGGGAATTGGCGAGGGGTGAGCGCCGCCGGCGACGAGGCCCGCGATGTGGGCGATGTCGGCGACCAAGAGGGCGCCCACTTCATCGGCGATCTCGGCGAAGGCTTCGAAGTCGATAGTGCGAGGATAGGCGGAGGCCCCGCAGAAGATCAGCTTCGGCTGGACCTCTTTGGCGATGGCCCGGATCTCGCTGTAGTCCAGGCGCTCGGTCTCGCGGTTCAACCCGTAGTGGTGGGCGTCGTAGAACCGGCCGGAGAAGTTCACGCCCCATCCGTGGGTGAGGTGGCCCCCCGAAGGAAGGCCCATGCCGAGCACGGTGTCGCCGAGCTCCAGGAGGGCGTAGTAGACGGCCAGGTTGGCCGGTGAGCCCGAGTAGGGCTGCACGTTGGCGTGGTCGGCGCCGAAGAGTTGGCAGGCCCGGTCGCGGGCGAGGTTCTCGACGGTGTCGGTGAACTCCTGGCCCTGGTAGTAGCGGCGTCCCGGGTAGCCCTCGGAGTACTTGTTGGTGAATCGGGAGGCCGTGGCCTCTCGGACCGCCGCCGAGGCGTAGTTCTCGCTGGCAATCAGGCGGATCGTGGAGGCCTGGCGACGATCTTCTGCGTCCACGCAGGCGGCCACCTCGGGGTCGACGCGATGGAGGGAATGCTCGGGATGGGTCATGGGATCTCCGTTGGGCCCTTATTCGGCGGCCGCCGGTGGGGCGTCTTCATCGACGTCGGGGGCGGCGATCACCAGGTTGTCGGCGATGATCTCGGCCAGGTCCAGAAGCTTCACATCATCGGCGCCGCGGTTCTTCATGCCGTCGTCGAACATGGTCAGGCAGAAGGGGCAGTTGACGGCGATGGCGTCGGGCTTGGTGGCCAGGGCCTGATCGGTCCGTTCGATGTTCACCCGCTTGCCCTCGGTCTCCTCCATCCACATCCGACCACCGCCGGCGCCACAACAGAAGGACTGCTTCTTATTGAGCTCCATCTCCTGGAGGATCACGCCCGGGACAGACTCAAGGACATCCCGGGGGTTATCGTAACTGTTGTCCCACCGGCCGATATAGCAAGAGTCATGGTAGGTGATCTTGGTGGAGGCCGTGGGCTTGAGCTGGATCCGCCCCAGTCGGATCAGATCGTTGAGGAGCTTGGTGTGGTGGATCACCTCGTAGTTGCCGCCAAGCTGGGGGTACTCCTTGCCGATGGTGTGGAAGCAATGGGGGCAGGTGGTGATGATCTTGGTGACCCCGTAGCTGTTGAGGGTCTCGATGTTTTGGGTGGCGAGCATCCAGTAGAGGTACTCGTTGCCGATCCGGCGAGCCGGGTCGCCGGTGCAGGCTTCCTCGGGCCCGAGGATGGCGAAGGAGACATCGGCGGCCTTCAGGATCTTGGTGAACGATTGGGTGACCCGCTTCTGGCGATCGTCGAAGCTGCCGGCGCAGCCGACGAAGAAGAGGTACTCCGGGGCCTCGGAGAGCTCGCTCAAGAGCGGGATGTCCAGGCCTTCGGCCCAGTCGGCGCGATACGAAGAGGAGATCCCCCAGGGGTTGGAGTTGTTCTCCATGTTCCGGAAGGTGCGGTTGACCTCCGGAGAATAGCTCCCGTGAGTCAGGGCGAGGTACCGGCGCATGTCGACGATAGTGTCCACGTGCTCGATGTACACCGGGCAGTTGGTGACGCAGGCGCCACAGGTGGTACAGGCCCAGAGCTCTTCCTCGGAGATCACACCGCCGGCCAGCTCCAAGGCGGCCTCGTCGGGGTTCTTGTCCCGGAAGGTCTTGGCGCCCTTTTCCCGAAGGTGTTCCTTGATGTTGTGAATGATCATCATGGGGTTCAGGGCTTTTCCGGTGTTGTAGGCCGGGCAGTAATGTTCGCAGCGGCCGCACTCGGTGCAGGCGTAGGTGTCCAAAAGCTGCTTCCAGCTCAGCTCCTCGACCACTTTGGGTCCGAAGTGCTCGGCGGTCTCGTCCTCAAGGTCCATGGGGTAAAGGGCGCCGGAGGGCTCGAGCTTCCGGAAGAAGATGTTGGGGATCGCCCCGATCAGGTGGAGGTGCTTTCCGAAAGGGATGTAGTTGGCGAAGAAGACCACGATGGCGATGTGGGCCCAGTACGAGAGGTGGAAGACCCAGAACATGCCGGGGGACTCGGCGGTGAAGCCCAGCCACCCCAGGAAGTTTGCCGTCATCAAAGCGAAGGGAGTCCACTGGGCGTCCCAGGCCAGCTCAGCGGAAGTCAGGGCGACGATTTCGGCGCCGTGGGCCAGGAATTTAGAGATCATCAGCCCCCCGATCAGAGCCAGGATGATGGCGCCGTCCAGGGATTGAAGGGAGTGCTTGGGGCGGATCACATACCGGCGGAACGCAGCGACGGACACGGCCGCCAGGACCAGGAAGCCGAAGACATCCTGTAAGAAGAGCAGGCCGTTGTAGGTCCCCTGGCCGATAAAGGCGCTCCAATGAAAGTCAAAGGCCCATCCTCGGATGATGTACTCGATGGTCTCGAGCTGAAGGATGATGAAGCCCCAGAAGATGAAGAGGTGAATCATCCCGGCGGGTTCGGCGATCACGCGGGCCTGACCGATGACCTCGGTGATGATTCCTTTGACCCGGGTGGGGAGCTGGTCGATCTGAAGAGAACCTTCGCCCCAGGCCACATATCGGAGGAGCCAATAGACGGTACGAGCGGCGAAGGCGAAGCCGACGAGGACGCCGACGCTCAGGATCCAGTTGAGTATTTGATGACTGTTGCTGATTTCAGCGAGGTTCACTGTGGTACTCCGAGGGAAAGACCGTTTTCGGCGCCGGCATGGTAATACACCCGACCCGTGCGCAGGTGGCCCAATTCATAGCCGAAGCGTTGCGGTTCGGCAACCCAAGGGGCAGCGAAATCAGGGCCCCGGCGCGGCTTGTAAGAACCGTCGACTATGGCACAATGACGGCGGCGAAGGAGAAGTTGCGAACCTCTGGACGGAAAGCGAGGCGGTAGATGAGTGGAATCGTACTGGGGATCGACCTGGGGACCTCAAATTCGGTGGTCTCCGTGGTGCTGGAGGGAGAGCCGATCGTGATCCCCGATGGGGCAGGCCGGCGCATTCATCCGTCGATCGTGCACTTCGGGGCCCAGGGGCAGACCGTGGTGGGCAACGAGGCCAAGAGATACCGTCTGGAGGCGCCACAGCAGACGGTGTTCAGCGCCAAGCGGCTGATCGGGAGGCCCTTCGACAGCCCTGAGATCAAGATGTTGATGGGGGCTTTTCCGTTCCCCATCGTGCCCGCTCAAGACAACACACCGCGGATCGAGGCCGGGGGGCACCTCCACCCCCCGGAGGGGATCGGAGCCCGGGTGCTTCACTACCTGAAAGGGCTGGCCGAGGCCTATCTGGGACAGGAGATCCACCGGGCCGTCGTCACGGTGCCGGCGAACTTCGACGAGGGGCAGCGGCGGGCGACGAAGCGGGCCGGGGAGCTGGCCGGGTTGGAGGTCTTGCGGTTGATCAATGAGCCGACAGCGGCGGCCCTGGCCTACGGGTACGGGGGACAGAAGCGGGAGCGGGTGGCGATCTACGACTTCGGTGGGGGCACCTTCGATGTGACGTTGCTGGAACTCCGAGGTAACATCTTCGAGGTGCTGTCGACGGCGGGGAACTCTTATCTGGGAGGGGACGACTTCGACTTCCGGCTGGCGAGCGCGATCTTCAATGCCTTTGAGAGACAGCATCAGGTGGATCTGTCGACAGACGATCTGGTGCGGCAGAGGATGCGGTTGATCGCCGAAGATCTGAAGCATCGGCTCACCGATGAGGCGGCAGTGAGGATTCCGATCTCGGAGTACATCCCGGGGACGATGACCGCCGTGGAGATCGAGTTCGAATTGACCCGAGACCAGTTTGATAAGCGGTGCATGGATATCGTGGAGCAGAGCCTGACGACCTGTGAAGATGCGCTTCGGACGGCGGGGATGCAGCGAGCCGAGCTCGATCACCTGGTGCTCGTGGGGGGCTCGACCCGAGTGCCCCTGGTACAGCGTCGGACCCGGGAGTTCTTCAATCGAGAGCCCGTGTTGGGGATCAACCCCGACGAGGTGGTGGCGATCGGGGCGGCGATCTTCGGGGCCTCCATGGTGGAGCAGACCCGTGCCCCGGCGGTGCTGTCCAACCCGGAGGAAGCCTTTGAGGAGATCGACGAGTCCTGGATGGAGGAGTTGGAGGAGGACGCTCCTCAGGGCCCGCTCTTGATCGACGTGACCCCCCACGCGTTGGGGGTCGCGACGATCGGGGGGGTGATGGATATTATCATCGAGCGGAACGGGCAGCTTCCGTTGGAGCGGACCCGGTACTTCTCGACCTCTCGGGACGACCAGACCCGGGTGGTGTTGCCCGTCTACTCCGGGAATAGTCGGCGTATCGAAGACAATCAACAGTTGGGGATCTTGGAGCTGACCGAGATCCCCCCGGGGCCCCGGGAAGAGGTCCAGATCGAGGTGACCTTCGAGGTGGACACCAACGGCATGCTCAGTGTTCGGGCGACGGATATGAGAACCGGGTTGAACCAGTTCGCCCGGTTGTCGATCACCGGTGACGCCGATGTTCGCGACTATGACACGACGAGCCTCCTGATGACCTGAGGTCCGGGAGCGGAGAACCATATCTTCAAATCAACAAGGACGTGCGATGGGTCGAGTAGTGAGAGGAGCCACAGTCGTGATGGCGCTGGCGATGGTCGGGCTGGTGTTGGGATGCGAGGACGATGACAGGTACCGGGACGCGCCGCGAGTCGAGGCGTCCCGGGGGGCGGCGCCGGCACCGGGAGGGCCTTCCGTAGGGGGCGGTGTGGGGCCTGTGTCGGGGATGGAGCTGCCGCCGGGGCACCCGCCGATCGGGGAGGCCGGGCAGGCTGACAGGCCCCCGGCGCCGGGCGGTAGAGCCGTGGAGAGCTACGGGGTAGAGGGGCCGATCCTGTGGGAGGCCCCGGAGGGATGGACTCCCCAGCCCCCGGCCAACGAGATGCGTTTCGCGCAGTACGGCGTGGCCGGCGGGGCGGAGGTGGTAGTGTTCTACTTCGGTCCCGACGGCGCCGGCGGCGTGGAAGCGAACCTGGACCGGTGGGCCGGGCAGTTTACGGGCGGACCGGCGCCGGAGGTGGGCCAGGAGGACGTGGAGGGGATGAGGGTTCACCGGTTTGATGGGCGAGGCACCTATGATTCGGGGATGGCTATGGGGGGTGGTCAGGCCCTGGAGGACCACCGGATGCTGGGGGCCATCGCCGAGACCGAGGCGGGGCCGTTTTTCTTCCGGCTCCTGGGGCCTGAAGGGGCGGTGGGAGAGCAGGAAGAGGCGTTTGAGTCCATGGTGGCGAGCTTTCGCCGCGGGGAGCCCTGAATGGGGCTGGACGCCCACTGCCATCTGCAGTTCGCGGCCTTCGATGACGATCGAGAAGAGGCGCTCGGCGCCGCTCGGGCCGCCGGAGTTCGAGGGGTGATCCTCGCCGACTACGACGAGGAGCGCCGAGGATTGTCGGTGGAGTTGGCGTCGTCCACCGAAGGGGTGTGGGCTTGTTGTGGGTTGCACCCCTGGGCGGTGGCCGACCGGGATGACGATGAGCTGGAGGCCAGCCTCCAGGCGGTGAAGGAGGCGCTCGGGGAGCACCCGTTTTGTGCCGTCGGTGAGCTGGGGATGGACTACTACCGGGCCAAAGGGGAGGAGGAGAGAGCGCGTCAGGAGCGGGCCTTCGTCCGCCAGCTCGGGTGGGCCCGGGAGCTGAACCTCCCGGTGGTGATCCACGCCGTGCGATGTCATAACAGCCTGGTGAAGGTGCTGCGCCGGGAGGGGGTGCCCGAGGCCGGGGGGATTCTCCACGGGTACAGCGGATCTCCTCGGCAGGTGGGGACGTTCTTGATGATGAACCTGGATCTCTCTGTGGGGACTCCACTGGTATGGGGGGATCAGAGGGCTCGGGAGTCGGTGAAGCAGTGCCCTCTGGATCGGCTCCTGGTGGAGACCGATGCTCCGGACCGGCCGGCAGATCGGTCCCGAGGCCGCAACGAGGTGAAGTATCTGGGGGAGGTGATCGATGCGGTGGCGTCGATTCGTGGGGAGCCGGCCCAGAAGGTTCGGGAGGCGACCGAGGAAAACGCTCGCCGACGCTTTGCGCTCGGTGATGGGACTCTTTAGAGTAGGGCCGGTGGAGCCCGTACGTGGAGGAAGTACATGAGCAGCAGCCCGAATTCTGAGGCCCCGTCGGTGACGACGGGATGCAGTGCCCTGAAGGGAGAAGAGGCGCAGATCGACGACGCCGGCACCGTGGTGTACCCGGCCCGAGCGATGCGGGAGTGGAAGCTCCACCGCCGGTGGGACCGGGCCGGGCGGTTGCTCGGGGAGGTGGCGATGCGCAAGCTCTACGACTCCCATGTGATGGTCTTCGGGATGGGCGGCGTCGGGAGCTTCACCGCAGAGAGTCTGGCCCGGTCCGGTCTGGGGAAGCTGACCCTGGTGGACTTCGACAAGGTCTGCGGGACCAACGTCAACCGGCAGCTTCACGCGATGAAGGGGACCTTCGGGAAGTTCAAGGTGGATCTGATGGCCGAGCGGTGCAGCTTGATCAACCCGGAGGCGGAGATCGTGGGGCGGCGAGCCTTTTATCGGGAGCAGACCAGCGAGGGGCTCCTGGGAGAGGAGCCGGACTTCGTGGTGGACGCCATCGACAACGTGACGGCGAAGGTGCATCTGCTGACGACCTGTCTGTCTCGGGGGATCCCCGTGGTGAGCTGTATGGGAGCGGCCGGGAAGGTGGATCCGACGCAGATCGCGGTGACGGACTTAAATCAGACCCACACGGATCCGTTGGCCCGAGCGGTGAGGAAGATCCTGCGAGAGCGGGGGATCGTCGACGGACAAGAAGAGGTGGGGATCCCGGCGGTGTTCAGCACGGAGCGGCGGCATGAGCCCCAGACGTTGAGCTACGATGGGACCGCTGGTTTTCGATGCATTTGCCCGACGAAGGACAACGACCTGCACAGCTGTGAGGAACGGAACCTGATCGAGGGGACGATGAGCTTCGTGACGGGGACTGTGGGGCTGATGGCGGCGGGAGTCGTGGTCCGGCGGCTGATCGGAGAGCTACCGTAGCTGCCAGGTGTCGGCGGCGCCGTCCCCGACGGTGTCGCGGCCGATGCGCATCAGGACGCCGTCTTCGTAGTACTCCCAGTTGTCGACGTTTCCGTCGCCGTTGAGGTCTTTCTCGACGCGGACGAGCTGGCCCTCGTAGTAGATGCGCCGCTCCCGGACCTGACCGGAGTCGGGGCGGAGCCGTTCTTTGCGGGCGATCTCGCCGCCGACGAAATAGATAATCAGGTCGATGGTGCCGTCGAGGTCGGTGTCGTTTTCTTCGCGGTTGACGTTTCCGAACTCGTCGTAGTGGCGGCGGACGTTGATCTGCTCGTCCCCGTTGAGGTCGATCTCCATACGGACCAGGCGGCGGCGGATGCGGCCCGCTTCGCGGGGGTCCTCGTAGCGCTCGTAGTACCGGATGATATCGATGATACCGTTGCCGTCGGCGTCGAGGCGTTCGACGACGAGGCCGTCCTCCTCGTCGGTGGACAGGCGGGGTCCGATGGCGCCGCCCCCGTTGTCGTCGGGTCGCTCCCCGCGGTCACCGCAGGCGGTGGCCAGGCAGAAGGTGCCCAGGAGGAGAAGCAGCAGAGGGGTAGAGATCTTCATGGACGCTCCCGAAAGTGGCGAGTACTCCCGACAAGGATGGCCCCATCGGCAGGGCAAGTCAAAGGTCGACGGGTGCCGGGGAGGGCGCCCACCTTGCCTGAGGTGGTCCGGTGGGTTATGAAGCCCCGCCGGGGTAGCAGGCCCTCGGAAACCGTTGGCGGTGGAAGAAGGACGGTTCTGGCGTAGTTTTGTACCAAGCCCCGACGAAGGTCGAGGGGTTCCCTCTCAGGCAGACGCGATACATGAGCGCAAAGAAGGTCGACCAGAGCAAAATCCGTAACTTCTCGATCATCGCCCATATCGATCATGGCAAGTCGACGTTGGCAGATCGGATCCTCGACGTGACCCAGGCGGTCTCGAAGCGGGAGCAGAAAGAGCAGTTTCTGGATAATATGGATCTGGAGCGAGAGCGGGGGATCACGATCAAGGCCCAGACGGTGAGGTTGAACTACGTGGCCCGAGATGGGCAGGAGTATATCCTCAACCTGATCGATACGCCGGGGCACGTGGACTTCAACTATGAGGTGTCGCGGAGTCTGGCCTGTTGCGAGGGGGCGGTGTTGGTGGTGGACGCCGCCCAGGGTGTGGAGGCCCAGACGGTGGCCAACGTGTATCTGGCGGTGGACAACGATCTAGAGATCTTGCCGGTGCTCAATAAGATCGACCTGCCTGCGGCCGACCCGGATCGGGTCTGCGCCGAGATCGAAGACGTGATCGGGCTCGACGCCTCAGAGGCGGTCCACGCCAGCGCCAAGAACGGGATCGGGATCGAGGACGTACTGGAGGCGGTGGTGGCAAAGATCCCGGCGCCCGACGGCGATCCCGAGATGCCGCTGCGGGCGTCGGTCTTCGACAGCTGGTTCGACCCCTATCGAGGGGTGGTGAACATGATCCGGATCGTGGAGGGGGAGCTGAAGCCGGGGATGAAGATCCGGTGGATGGCGTCCAAGGCCGAGGGCGAGGTGGCCGAGATCGGGGTGTTCGCGCCGATGCCGACCCCGGTGAAGCGGCTGGGCCCCGGGGAGGTCGGGTTTGTGATCGCTATGATCAAGGACGTGAACCTGGCCAAGGTGGGGGATACGATCACCGCCCAGGAGAGGCCGGCCGCCGAGCCGCTGCCGGGGTTCAAGGACGTCAAGCCCATGGTGTTCTGCGGGTTCTTCCCCACGGACTCCGACGACTACGAAGATCTGCGGGACGCTCTGGACAAGCTGGTGCTCAATGACGCGGCCGTGACCTATGAGCCGGAGACCAGCCAGGCCCTGGGGTTCGGGTTTCGGTGCGGGTTCTTGGGCCTCTTGCACATGGAGATCATCCAGGAGCGGCTGGAGAGAGAGCACGACCTGGACCTGATCACCACGGCGCCGTCGGTGGTGTACGAGGTGGAGACCGAGGAGGATGAGGTGTTGACGGTGGAGAATCCGTCGCACCTGCCGGAGACGCAGTTCATCAAGGAGATCCGGGAGCCCTACATCGTGGCGACGATCCACGTGCCGCCGGAGCATGTGGGGCCAGTGATCGGGCTCTGTGAAGAGCGGCGCGGGACCCAGAAAGATCTCCAGTATTCCGGTGCGAACCGGATCATCCTGACCTACGAAATGCCGATGAACGAGGTGATGTTCGACTTCTTTGATAAGCTGAAGAGCATCTCTCGAGGGTACGCGAGCTTCGAATATGAGATGATCGGACATCGGCCCGGAGATCTGGTAAAGCTGGACATCCTGGTCAACGGCGATCCCGTGGACGCCTTGAGCGTGATCGTCCACCGGGACTTCGCTTATCACCGAGGAAAGGCGCTGGCGAAGAAGCTCAAAGAGGTGATCCCCCGGCAGATGTTCGAGGTGGCCCTGCAGGCAGCGATCGGCAACCGGGTGATCGCCCGGGAGACGATTCGGGCGTACCGAAAGAACGTGACCGCCAAGTGCTACGGCGGTGATATTTCTCGGAAGCGGAAGCTGCTGGAGAAGCAAAAAGAAGGTAAGAAGCGGATGAAGCAGGTCGGAAGCGTGGAGATCCCCCAGGAGGCCTTCTTGGCGGTCTTGAGGGTCGACGACGAGTAGGGAGAGGCGGCGTGAGTGAGGAGCAGGTAGACAGCGACGCCCCGGACTTCGAGGAGGTCCGGGAGCTGGTGCGGGAGACCCAGCTGAAGCTCAAGCGCGTCAGCAAGCTCAGCGACGAGGTGCGATACCGCATCCAGGAAGAGCTGAATGCCCTGCGACAGGGGATCGATCGGGGCGACGAGGAGTACGTAGAAGAGGTGGCGGCTACGGTGCGGGCCCTGGCCGAGGAGCACCTCCCGGAGTCTGTGAAGCCCGCGTGGCGGGAGTTCGCCGAGACCGTGGGGTTAGCGGTGCTCTGCGCTCTGGTGTTGCGTGCGTTCTTCTTCGAGGCCTTCAAAATCCCCAGCGGAAGTATGGAGCCCACCCTGGTCAGCGGGGATCATCTCTTCGTGAACAAGCTGCGATACGGAGTGCGGATCCCCTTCACGACGCAGTTCGTGGTTCGATTCGCGGAGCTCCAGCGTGGCGAGGTGGTGGTGTTCCGGTTCCCGTCGGAAGAGGCCCGGGCCTACGTGGAGCGGCAGCGGGAAGAAGCAGCGCAGCGGGGAGAACAGAGCGCCGAGTGCATCCTGAACTTCGATGAGAAGGACTTCATCAAGCGGATCATCGGCCTTCCCGGAGACGTGGTGGAGGGGCGCGGCTCCCAGCTCGTGGTGAACGGAGAGCCCCTGGAGCGGACGCCGATTCGGCGGGCGCCGGCCCCGGAGCGGACGGGCCAGACGGCCTACTACTACCGGGAGGCCATCGACGGGCGAGCCTATCAGATCCGGGAGGATCGGCCGCCTGGGTACGATCATGGGCGAAGCTTCGGGCCGATCACGGTGGAGGAGGACCACTTCTTCGCCATTGGCGACAACCGGGACAACTCCGCCGACAGCCGATGCTGGGGGCAGGTGCCCAAGGACTACGTCAAGGGCCGGGCGATGATCATCTGGTTGTCCATCGAGGACGGGCGGACCGGAGAGGCCGGGCTGCGGTGGGATCGATTTGGGAAACAGGTTCAATGAGGTGGCGAGATGCATTTGATCGGATTGCGGGACATGGCGGCGGCGGACATCCGGGCGATCCTGGATGATGCGGAGCGGTTTCTCGATGACCGAGGTGAGGTGACGACGCCGCCGGACGAGAAGCAACGGCTGCAGGGCAAGACCCTGGCGCTGCTCTTTATGGAGCCCAGCACACGGACCCGGGTGAGCTTCGAGATCGCCGCCCGCCGCCTGGGCGGGTCGACGGTGACCGTAGGGGCCGAGGGGAGCAGCCTGGTGAAGGGGGAGAGCGCCGCGGACACATGCCGTACGCTGGCGGCCATGGGGGTGGACGGGTTCGTGGTACGCCACCACGACCGGCAGCTTCCCCATGTGTTGGTGGATCGACTGGATACGCCGATCATCAACGCCGGCAACGGGAGCGGGGAGCACCCCACGCAGGGGTTGTTGGACGCGTTGACGCTGCGGCGCAACTTCGGGCTGAAAGGGGATCTCTCGGGGCTGAAGGTGGCGATCATGGGGGACATCGTGCACAGCCGAGTGGCCCGCAGCGACGCCCACGCGTTCGCAGCCCTGGGGGCTGAGGTTCGGCTGGTGGGGCCGCGGCGGCTCCTTCCGTCGGAGGATCGGCTGGAGGACTGGCCGGCGACGGTGTCGAACTCGAGGAAAGAGGCTCTGAAGTGGGCCGACGCGGTGGTGGTGCTTCGGATTCAGCAGGAGCGGATGCACGGGCAGCTCGTAGACCCCCATCAGTACGCCCTGGATTGGGGGATCGACACGACCGTGGTGGATCGGTACCTGAAGCCCGAGACGGTGATCTTGCACCCCGGGCCGGTGATTCGAGGGGTGGAACTCTCGGACCCTGTGGTGGACAGTGACCGGAGCCTGATCCTGAAGCAAGTCACCCATGGGGTGGCGGTGCGCCAGGCCGTGCTCTGTCGGTATGTGGGATCCTGAACCGTCGAGGTCGGAAGTGAGTGAAGAAGTGACACGGCCCCCGTTGTATATCCCCCCTGGCCGCAGGCCGGCAGTGCTGGTGCTCTCCGACGGGACGACCTTTGACGGGATCGCCGTGGGCGCCGAGGGCAAGACCCTGGGAGAGGTGGTGTTCAACACGGGGATGAGCGGATATCAGGAGGTACTGACAGACCCCTCGTACCGAGGTCAGTTGGTGACCTTCACGTCGCCCCATATCGGCAATTATGGGGTGACCGGGGAGGATGGGGAGTCCGATCGACTGCAGGCAGCGGGGGCGATCTTGCGGGATCTCTCTCGCCGAGCCAGCAATCATCGGGCGAAGAAGAGCCTGGAGGAGTGGCTGATCGAGGAAGAGGTGGTCGGGATCGCGCAGGTGGACACCCGGTCGTTGACCCGTCATCTGCGAGACGGGGGAGTGACCATGGGGGTGATCGCACATGGGCGGGATTCGGGGGACGTGGAGGATCTCCTAAAAGAGCTCCGGGAAGCGCCGAGCTATGAGGAGCGAGATTTCGTCGAGGAGGTGGCCTCTCGGCGACCCCAGTGGGTCCGGGTCGATGGAGAGGATCCCTTCGCCGGGGAGCTGGAGATGACGCCAGTCGAGGGTGGCGGGCCAAAGACGAGGCCCCACGTGGCGGTGATCGACTTTGGGGTCAAGCACAACATTCTGCGGCACCTCTTAGCCCGAGGGGTAGAGGTGAGTCTGTGGCCCCGTGAGGTGGGGCGAGGAGAGCTGGAGGCCTTCGGGCCCGACGGGGTGCTCTTCTCCAACGGGCCTGGCGATCCGGCGCAGATGGCCCATCTCCTGGAGGG
>SKON01000332.1 GCA_007120035.1 Myxococcales bacterium | reverse complement strand
TGCTTCGGGGTGTTTTCGGCGTTGGGGGTTGGCGGGGGGGAGGTGCTCCAGGCCGTGGTAGAGATGCTCCACGGTGGGGGTACTAGCCTTCGGGGAGGGCGGCGGCGTAGAGGGAGGTGACCTCGTCGGGGGTGAGCATGCGGCACCACCGGAGCTTGAGGTCGCCGAGATGCAGGGGGCCCAGGCGGACCCGGCGGAGCTTGCGGATCTGGAGGCCCTCTCGTTTGCAGAGGCGGCGGATCTGGTGTTTGCGGCCTTCCGTGATGGTCAGGGAGATCCAGGTGCAGCTAGAGCGGGGCTCCAGGTAGGTGGCCCGGGCCGGGGCGGTGAAGCGGCCGGGCTTGAACTCCAAAGGTTCCTGGAGCCTGGAGAAGACCGGGTCGTCGGGCTCGAGGAGGGCTTTGACCTTGACGTGGTAGACCTTCTCGATGGGGCGCAGCTCCGTGGGGTCGGCATTGCCGGCGTACTTCTTGTTCAGGAGCGCCTGGGCGAGTCGGCCGTCGTCGGTGAAGAGGAGGAGGCCTTCGGTGTTGTAGTCCAGGCGTCCCACGTGGGGGAGGTCGGGGAAGTGTCCCGGGATGTGGTCGTAGACCGTGGGGCGGTCCTTAAAGTCCGTGCGGGCTGTGATGCACCCCGGGGGTTTGTTGAGCATGAAGTATTGCATGGTTCTCGACGTGGCGAGGGTATTCTGAGGTTCTACGAAGGATCCGAGGGGAACGCAAACGGTGGCTTGGCGCGAAGGTTGCACGGGATATCGGTGCCAGGTAGTGATGTAGGCGCAAAGAATTCTGACTGTGGAGTGGAGCCGTGGATCGTAGCAGATGGTGGTTTTGTGCGGTGGTGATAGCCGTGGTTGTCGGGATGGGCTCGTCCACGGTCCTGGCCGAAGAGGGCGAAGTGCGGTCAGGGGAGTGGGAGCGGCAAGGGCTGGACGGGGGGCTGGTCCTGGCCGGCGATCTCTTCGTGCCCGCCGGGGCGGCGCTCTACGGGATGTCGGAGTACATCGCGTTCTTTCAGCCCTCGGTGGGGTACGTCTATGACAGCCCGGCGGTCTTCGCCGAGGCCCAGACCATGGTTTTGTCGAGGCCCTTTCGGCCGATCCTGGCGGTGATGAACTATCCCCTTGGCGGGCTGATGGCGAACATGGGGCGCCAGGACCTCTTCACGGCGAGGATCCGGTGGGCCGTGGGCGGGGACGAAGGCCTTCGGTTCGACCTGGGTCCCGTGGTGGAGTGGGCCTTTATCGACGGTTGGTATCTGCCCACCGACTGGGATCCCGATGAGGACGAGCTCTTGGACACGGAGAGCGTCGATGTGTCGGCCCACTACGTGAACCTCGGGGTGACCGCCGGGGTGGGTGTTCGGGGGGAGCGGGTGGGCCTGAACCTCGGTGTGGCCGGCGGGAACGGGTGGAGCGGCCTGGGCGCCGCCAACCCCTTCGTGGGGTTGAACGGCACCCTTCGGGTGGCCAGCGGTCGGACGGGCCCGGCGTTCACGTTCTCCCTTGCGGCCCGGGTCCAGCAGATGAGCTATGAAGGGGTGAGCCTGGACCACCTGTCGGCGCCGGAGGACTTCGACATCCCCGACGCCCGGTGGTTGCCGTCGATGAACGTCCAGGCCGGGGTGGTGATCCCCCTGGTCAGGACGGCTCCTCGGTGAGGTCGGCGAGGAAGGCGTCGAGGGTGGGGTAGGCGACCTCGAAACCGTTGGAGGTGTAGAGGTGGAAGACCGGGCCGTCGGGCAGAGCCGGGTCTACTCCGAGCCAGTGCTGCTCGTCCTCGTAGCCGTAGTCTTCGCCCACTCCCACCGATGAGATGGGGATCAGCTCTCGCCACTCATCGGCGTCGGGGTCGTGGAACTCTTCGTAGAAGATGCCGATCACCGCGTCGGCCACGAAGTTCACCTTGCAGTCGATTTGCTGGGCGATGAACCCCTGGTACTGCTTGTACTCGTGGTCGGCGTAGAAGGCGCGGAGGCGGCCCGTGAGGGTGATCTCGTGGCTCTCCTCGATGATCTCCAGGAGGTCGTCGGGGAGGACCTCCTCGAAGGGGGGCTCTACCTGGGCGACGAGGATCTCGAAGAGGGCGTCGCCGGGCATGCTGTGGCTCTCGTAGGGGTCGTCGAAGACCTCGGTCTCCTCCACGGTATCCCCCGTGCCCCGGGTGACGGTGACGGAGTCGTCGTCGTAGCTGTATTCGAAGGTGCAGAACCGGTTCGAGGTGGGATCGAGGAAGCGTCGAAACATGGGTGACCTCCGGTGGGGTGGTGGTTCTGGCGGTGGTTCTGACGAGGCGGCGGCTCTAGAGTTCGACCACCTGGCCCCTCACCTCCATCTGATCGCCGCGGCCCACCCAGGCCACAAAGTAGAGATCGTCTACCAGCCACACGACGGACGGCCCGTAGGGCCATCCGGCGTTGTCCTCGGAGTCCAAGGTGATCAGCGACTCATGCCCCGTCACCGATCCGGAGGCGTCGTACTCGAAGCGCTTCACGTGGACCCGCATATCCTGGTGGGGCACCTGGGGGTAGGACAACCACGCCAGGGCTCCGCCGGTTTCGCTGGTCGCGATGGCCGGGAAGTTGCTGATGCCCCCGGTCACGCCCGTGGCGAAGGTCGTCACGGGTCCCAGGTCGGTGGCCCGTCGAAGAACCATCTCGTTGGGGTTGGTGGCGCCCACCGAATAGGCCATGAACCGGTGCCCGCCGACGCCGCGAGAATAGGCCACGGACTGGCTGTCGGGGGCAAAGAGCTGGGCCGCCACGGGGGGATCGCCGGGATCATCGGCGTCGGGGTCCACGATGCCGTGATAGATCGGCCCCGTGGAGAAGGTCTCGGTGCTGCCGATGTAGGCGTACTGGACCATCCCGTCGGGCAGCACGGTGACCGCCGGTTCCACCTGTTCTCCGTGCTCGTCGGAGTCGAACACGAAGAAGGCGTTCAGCACCTGTCCTCCGTCGGGATTGATCCGATGGAGCACCGCCCGCGGGCCATCTGACGTCAGGGCCTCAAAGACGATCACTGCGTCGCCGCTGTGCTGGACCGCCATGTCGGGCTTCCAGATCGTACCTACGGTCTCCCCGGACTTCAGCACGGGGTTTACCTCGAAGGGCTCCGCTTGCCTGGGCTCTCCGTCGGCGTCAAAAGTCCGGCCGAAGATCTGCTGGCCGTCGGGGGTCTCGGCGAGCCACACGAGGAAGACCGTGTCCTCATCGGCGGCGATGGCCGGGAAGTACTCTCGGTCGTCCGTGTCGGTGCCCACCGGGATGTCATCGATCACCTGGCCGGCGCAGTTCAGGCGACTCAGCCGGAGCTTCTCCGTGGTGTCGTCTTCTCCGATCTCCTCTACGGCCGCGTAGACCAACCAGATCTCTTCGCCGGCTCGAACGGCCTGGGCG
The DNA here is from genome assembly GCA_007120035.1 of Myxococcales bacterium. Taxonomy (GTDB): domain Bacteria; phylum Myxococcota_A; class Bradymonadia; order Bradymonadales; family Bradymonadaceae; genus SKON01. The sequence continues at coordinate 794 of SKON01000332.1, read as the reverse complement.
AGGTAGCCTCGGTCGTGAAAGACGGCGCTGGGGCCGGCCTCGGCTGCTTCGGTGCAGGGGACCCCGGGTTGTACCTGGTTCTGGTTTTGGTTCTGGTTCTGGTTTTGGTTCTGGTTTTGGTTCTGGTTCTGGTTCTGGTTTTGGTTCTGGTTCTGGTTTTGGTTCTGGTTCTGGTTCTGGTTTTGGTTCTGGTTCTGGTTTTGGTTTGCCTCGGGGTCGGTGCCGCAACCGAAGGCGATCAGGGCGATACACAGGAGCGATGTTCGTAGTAGGCGATCCATTCGGCGGACCTCTTCAGGGAAGGTGGGTTGTCCTCAAGGAGCGTAGAGAACCAGAACTTGCTCGGGATTTCAAGGGTTCTTTGACCGGGCGGTTAGGGCTGTGGGTGTCTGGGCGGCGCGGACGACCCCTCCGCCCTACGGGCACCTCCCCGCAGGCGGGGAGGGGGCGTGGGGCTTTGTTGTTTCGGCGGGGGTTTGCGGGAGGCTGAACGTTCGGGCGGCGCGGACGACCCCTCCGCCCTACGGGCACCTCCCCGCAGGCGGGGAGGGCGTGGGGCTTCGCTGTTTCCTCCGGGGTTTGCGGGAGGCTGAACGTTCGGGCGGAGGGGTCGTGTGCGCCGCCCGGCCGTACGGGAGATGTTCGCGAGCCCCGGAGGAAACAACGAAGCCCGTGGCCCCCTCCCCGCGTGCGGGGAGGTGCCCGAAGGGCGGAGGGGTCGTGCGCGCCGCCCGAACGTTCAGCCTCCCGCGAACCCCCGCCGAAACAGCGAAGCCCGTGGCCCCCTCCCCGCG
>SKON01000025.1 GCA_007120035.1 Myxococcales bacterium | reverse complement strand
TTCGACATCAAGCTCGGGTTCGCCCCCCTGGTCCCGGCGGCCCGCACCCCCCTGGTGATGCTCCCGGGCATCATCGGCGACCACGTCTTCGCCGAGGACGGCAATCCCGTGGTAAAGAAGGGCGTCCAGATCGGCTTCACCGCCGACCACCGATGCTTCGACGGCCTCCAGATCGGCTTTTTGGTCCGGGGGATCCGGGGCCGCCTCAACGCCCCTCGCGACTTCTACCCGCCGCCGGAGACCTTCGCCGCCACGGACGCTCAGGACGACGGTGAACCGGAGCCCGCCACCGACCGGACCCGAAGCCGCACCCCTGAGTCGGGCACCAACGTCGCTTAACCCTGGTACGCTCCTTTATGCTCGGCCCTTCCCTCCGACCGAACCCCTTGAAAGCCCTCCTCGTGGCGCTCCTGCTCGCCATCGGGGCCTGTAACGGCGAAAACGGGGCCGAAGGCCCCGACGCCGGCGACGCCGACATCCAGGACAACACCAACCAGCCCCAGCAGGAGTGCACCCCCGGCGCCACTCGATGCGCCCACTCCCTGGCCGTGGAGACCTGCGATGAAGAGGGCCAGAGCTGGGTCGAGACCACCTGCGACGACGGGGAGCAATGCGACGCCGAGCTCGGGGCCTGCACCGCCGAGATCTGCTCTCCCGGCACCTTCGACTCCTGCACCGACGACGGCCTCCAGCGATACTGCAACGTCACGGGCACCGCCTGGGTCGAGGGCGCCTGCCCCGGCGGCGGCCCCTGCGAAGGCGGCCAATGCCCCAACCCGGAGTGCGAGCCCGGCGTCGACCGGTGCGTCGCCCGGGACACCATCGAGACCTGCAACGCCGCCGGGGCCTACGTCCCCTCTTCCACCTGCCCCTCGGGCACGGAGTGCTTCGAGGCCGTCTGCGAGGAGCTCTGTGAGATCAGCAGCAAGGTCTCCAGCTACATGGGCTGTGAGTACTGGTCCGTGGATCTCGACAACTTCGAGGGCGCCTTAAGCCAGCCCCACGCGATCATCCTCACCAACCCCAGCGACGAGCTCCCCGCCGAGGTCCAGATCTTCGAGGGCTTCACCAACATCCAGGTCACCATCGACTCCGAGGGTCAGCCCTTCGCCACCCAGATCCCCCCCGGTGAAGCCCGGATCTTCTCCATCCCCGTGGGTTACGACCACTCGGGCACCCAGATCTTCCACCACAAGGCCCTCCGGATCACGAGCACCATCCCCGTGGTGGCCCACCAGTTCAACCCCCTGAACAACGTCGACGTCTTCTCCAACGACGGCACCCTCCTCCTGCCCACCAACACCCTGGGCACCGAGTACTACGGCCTGAGCTGGATCCATCGGGGCGGCACCATCCGCATCCGGGGCTACCTCACGGTGGTCAACTCCTCGGGCACGGACAACACCATCACGGTGCGGCCGTCGGCCAACGTCGTCGCCGGCCCGGACATCCCGGCCATCACCGCCGGCGAAGAGCGCACCTTCGAGCTCCCCCCGGGGTCGTCGTTGAACCTCTCCACGGCGGGCACCGAGCTCGACGACGCCTTCGACACGGGGTGCCTCAGCGATCCCGAGGGCCACCCGACCCAGACCAACCCCTGCCCGGACCTCACGGGTACCCACATCACCTCGGTCCACCCCATCACCGTCTTCGGCGGCCACCAATGCGCCAACGTCCTCCCCGGGGTCGACCGCTGCGACCATATCGAGTCTATCCTCTTGCCCGTGAAAGCCTGGGGCACGAGCTACGTGGGCTCCAAGTTCTCCCCCCGGGCCACAGGCGCCCTGATCGAGCCCGACTTCTTCCGGGTCATCGCCGCCGAGAACTCCACCCGCATTCAGACCGACCCGCCCATCGACGGGGTCCACAACCGGACCATCCAGGCCGGGGAGTGGCTGCAGTTTCCGGCCCGGGAGCACTTCGAGATCGCCGCCGACCGCCCCATCCAGGTCGCCCAGTACATGGTGGGCGCCAACTGGCTCGGCATCGAGCGGGTCTGCGCCGATGGCTCCGCCAACGTCGGCATCGGCGACCCCGCCATGGCCATCGCCGTCCCCACCGACCAGTTTCGAGACCACTACATCGTCCACACTCCACTGGACTACGAGGAGGATTACCTGAACGTGATCGTCCCCGTCGGCGTCGACGTCACCCTCAACGGCGAGCCCATCCCGGCTTCGGCGTACCGCACCGTGGGCTCCATGAATCGGTTCGAGGTCGCCACGGTCACCGTACAGCCCGGGTTCCACACCCTTCAGAGCGACACCCCCTTCGGCGTCGTCAGCTACGGATACGACTGCCGGGTCTCCTACGCCACGCCGGGAGGCCTGAACCTCGAGCCCCGAGAGTAGCCCCTTGCTCACACGCACACTGCTCATCACCCTTGTCCTCCTGATCGCCACGACCCTCTCGTGCCGCGCCGACGACTCCCTGCAGCCCCGGCAGCCCACCATCCGGGCCCTCTACGACCTCTCCGAGGGCACCCTGCCCACCCCCACGGATCTGGTCCGCGACGACGACGCCGGCCGCCTCGACCTCCCCATCGACGACGACGCCACCGACGCCCAGCGGGAGTTCTTGACCTACCTGAACACCCTCGACGGCTACCCCCTCTCGACCTCCGTGGAGTTCCCCCTCACGGGCCCCATCAACGAGTCCACCATCACGGGCTCCGTCGTCGTGCTCCGCGAGGAGGGCAACCAACGGGTTCAGGCCCGCTCCCACTACGACCCCGATCGGGGCGCTCTGGTGGTCACACCCCGAGAGCCCTGGGAGCCGGGCCACACCTACGTGGTCGGCATCGTCGGCTACGAGCGAGGCCTCCAGGGCGCCTCAGGCGAGCTCGTCGTCGCCGACACGCCGTTCTTCTTTCTGAAGTCCCCGTCGGATCTGCGCGACCACGTGGAAGCCATGCCCGGGGACACCCGGGAAGAGCGGGAGGAGACCGCCGAGGACCTCGCCACCCTCCAGGCCGAGCTCCGCCCCTCCTTCCAGCTCCTCGCCACCCACGGCGTCCACCTCGACGAGCTCGCCGCCCTGACCCGGTTCACCACCACGGCTCGCCCGGCGGTCCTCTTCGACAGCGATTCCGGGGAGATCCCAATGCCCAATGATCTCCTCATCGATCCCGACACGGGCCTCGTGGATCTGCCCGTCGACGACGATCTCGACGACGAGGAGCGGAACATCCGGCAGGCCCTCAACACCTACGAGGGCTTCGCCACCACGGGATACATCATCGTCCGCAGCACCGACGACTTCGCCGACGACACCTCGCCGCAGGCGCTCCGCCTCTTCCACCGCGACGCCACGGGCGTCTGGCAGGAGGTCACCGACCTGGAGCGGGGCCGGTTTCAAGACGGCTCGGCCCTCTGGCTGCGCCCCCGGGTGGCCCTCGAGCCTGGCGAGCGCTACGCCTACGTGATCACCGAGGAGGCTCGAACCGCCTCGGGCCACCCCCACGGCGCGCAACCCCTGGGCGCCCTGATCCGGGGCCAATCCCCTCTCGTCGACGACGACGGCCGCTCCACCGTGAGCGCCCTCACCGACGAGGACGCCCTCCGGGTGGAGCCCCTGCGCCTGCGCGTCGACGAGCTCTTGAGCCAGCTCGAGGCCGCCGAGGGGCTTCGCCGCGATCGGGTCGCCGCCGCCGTCCCCTTCCGCACCCTCCGCTCCATGGAGCACGCCCGGGCCCGCCGGGCCCGCCTCTACGGCGACGGCCTCTCCACAGAGGTCTTCGACGTGGAGATCACAGAACCCACCGGCGCCGCTGCCCTCCTCCTCTTCGATGTCGAGTCCGTCCTCCGTGGCGAGCTCCTGATCCACGACTACCTCGACCCCCGCACCCGGGCCTTCCGCGAAGACGGCGAGCCCCAGGAGCGCCGCGTGAAATTCGTGATGACCCTGCCCCGAGACGTCAGCATCATCGACCCCATCCCGGTGGTCCTCTTCGGCCACGGCCTGATGACCAGCCGGGAGCTCCTCTACATGATCGCAAGCCCCCTGGCCCGGGCGGGCTACGCGGCCTTCGCCCTGGACCTGCCCTACCATGGCGAGCGAGCGGTCTGTATCCGGGACAGCTCCTGCGAAGAGGGCGCCACCTGCGACGACGAAGGCCAGTGCCGGTTCTCCGACGGATCCGAGGCATCCCTCCTGGAGATCAACGTCAGCTACCTCGGCCCCCTCCTGGAGGGCA
>SKON01000106.1 GCA_007120035.1 Myxococcales bacterium | reverse complement strand
TCGGGACGTTCGGGTTGGCGGCGGATTTGATCGGGACGTTCGGGTTCGCGGCGGATTTGATCGGGACGTTCGGGTTCGCGGCGGGTCATTTCCAGGCATAGTTCAGGGCTCCCACGGTCCACCCCCGGCTAAAGCCAGGGGCTGAGGTGGGCAGGGCTCCGCTGGGGTCATGACCCCGCTCCGCCTGAGATGTTCTCCACATTGTCGACGACTTGAGAACCAAACCGGTGCGGCGTTCGATGGCGTCGGAATGAACCCGGGCCTGGTTCGGAACGACTCCGTTCTCCGAAACATCTCAGGCGGAGCGGGGTCATGACCCCAGCGGAGCCCAGCCCACCTCAGCCCCTGGCTTTAGCCGGGGGTGGACCGTGGGAGCCCTGAACTATGCCTGGAAATGATCCGCCGCAAACCCCGACGCTTCGATGTCCTTCGCCGCAAACCCCGACGCTTCGGTGTCCTTCACCGCAAACCCCGACGCTTCGATGTCCTTCCCCGCAAACCCCGACGCTCCGGTGTCCTTCCCCGCAAACCCCGACGCCCCGGTGCCCTTCGCCGCAAACCCCGACGCCCCGGTGCCCTGCACGGCAAACCCCGACGCTTCGATGTCCTTCGCCGCAAACCCCGACGCTTCGGTGTCCTTCACCGCGAACCCCGACGCTTCGTTACAGCTGGCGATTCACGATGGTGAGAGATTGGCGCCAGCATCGGGAGATGTTCCGGAGTGCGGAGTACACCTGGGCCAGAGGCCGCAGGGCTCCCTCAGAGCCGACTCCCTCAGAGAGCGCTCGCCGACCAGGGGATCCGGGCCTTCAACTCCGGGGCCCGGCTCCGGGCCAGGGGCACGGCCCCGTCGCCCACGGCCAGCCGGTAGGTCCCGGCGCCGGAGGGCTCGATGCGGGCGATGGCGTCGAGGCCGACGATGTAGCTGCGGTGGCACCGGAAGAACCGGGCCGGGTCCAGGTTCTCCTCGAAGAACTTCAGGCTGAAGTCGGTCAGGAAGTCCCCTTCGGCGGTGTGGACCGTGGCGAAGCCCTCGTCGGCCTCGATCCAGAGGATCTCCGAGACGGTGATCACCCGGTAGGAGCCGAGCTCCTCCACGGAGATCCGCTCCAAATAGTCTCCAGATGTCGCACTCCGGGTCGGACCTTTTCGGCGCCGGATGCGGTCCAACGCGCTCCGGAGTCGTGCCAGCCGCAGGGGCTTGAGGAGGTAGTCCACGGCGTCCAATCCGAAGGCCTCCACGGCGTGGTCCTCGTAGGCCGTGACGAAGACCACCAGGGGGGCGTCGTCGCCGAGCTGGTCGCGAAACCACTGGGCCAGGCGGACGCCGTTGAGGCCGGGCATGTCGACGTCGAGGAAGACCACGTCGGGGTGGAGCTCGGCGACCTGGGCCATGGCCTCCCTGGCGGAGACGCATTGGGCCACGACCTCCACGTCGTCGCATTGGCCGAGGAGCCAGGTCAGCTCCTCCCGGGCGGGCTTTTCATCGTCTACTACGAGGGCGCGCACGGCGGCTCCGGTCAAAAGTCGATGGTCAGCTCCAGGTAGCCTGGAGAGGCTGGGAAACGCGCGGGCCAGGGCGTTTCATCCATCATGGGTCGCAGGTCCTGGCGGCGAAGCCCGTCCTCGACGATCCGCATGGCGTCCCGGTTGTACCGGTGGGCCCCGGCGACGGCGCCGAAGATGGTGCCCCCGTACCAGATGGTCTCCAACAACCCGATCAGGGCGGCCTGCCCGTAGCGGCCGGCCAAGATGGAGTCTACCAACCCGTAGATGAAGATCCCGTTCCACACCATGGCCAGCACCCCGTTCTGGAACTCCCCGAGGTAGAAGTGGCCCAGGCCGGGGATGATCGACAGGGTGCCCGCCACGGCAGGGCTCTTTCGGGGGATCCGGATCCCGCCGACTCGGTCGGCGATCTCCAGAGCCTCCTCGAAGTGGGGGCTCTGCTCCGGCATGGCCCGCAGGTGGTCGAGGGCGGTGTCGAACTCATGGCGAGTGGCGCTGACGTCGGCGAGCATGATCCGGGCCTGGGTGGTGAGCTCGACGCAGGTGTCTCGTTCGACGGAGCGCTCCGCCTCGTCGATCCAGGGCTCGCAGAGGTCCACGACCCCCTCGAAGGCACGTCGCGCCAGGGGCACCTGCTCGGCCCGGGCGGCCACCCGGCCCAGGTAGAACCGGGCCCACCACCCCTCGACGTCGTCGGGGTTTTCGTCGACCACACGGTTGAGCTGCCGGGCCGCCTCTCGTTGATCCCCTGCCAGGTGGTACATCCAGGCCATCTTCATCCGCACCCGCTGGACCCGCCAGTCGTCCGGGTGGGCCCAGATGAAGTCCCGGTAGGCCGTGATCGCCCGGAAGTAGTCGCCCTCGTAGTACCGGGCGTCGCCCAGGAGGATCTGGCGATCCGCTTCGGAGTAGGCGCCCTCGTCGGCGACGACCGGCGCGGAGATGAAGAGGAGGACCGCCAGGAGGACAAGAAATCGCAACATCGAAAGCTCTTACTGCAAGGGCTGGAACGGCACGTGACACATCAACCGGGGCTCATCTACCACAGCGGGTCTAGATCCCCAACCGCTGGGCCTCCAACCGCCGCATCTCATCGCGGAATCCAGCGGCGTCCTCGAACCTCAGATCCGAGGCGGCCTCCTTCATCTTCGCCCGGAGCTCCTCGATGCGGGCCTCCATCTGCTCCGGTGTCATGAACTCCTCGTCGTCGCCGTCGTCGGGCAGAGGTACAAGGTCGTCGAAGGCCGGTGGGACGTGCTCCTCGAGGCCGGAGATCTTCTTGCGGATCGTCTCCGGGGTGATGCCGTGCTCCTCGTTGTGCTCGACCTGGATCGCCCGGCGCCGGTTCGTCTCGTCCACGGCCTCTCGGATGCTGCCCGTGAGGGTGTCGGCGTAGAGGATCACCTTGCCCCGAACGTTGCGGGCGGCCCGACCGATGGTCTGGATCAGGCTCCGAGTGCTCCGCAAAAACCCCTCTTTGTCGGCGTCGAGGATCGCCACGAGGCTTACCTCGGGGATGTCCAGCCCCTCTCGGAGCAGGTTGATGCCCACCAACACGTCGAAGACGCCCCGGCGGAGGTCCCGGATCAGGTTCATCCGCTCGATGGTGTCGATATCGCTGTGGAGGTACCGCACCTTGATGCCCAGCTCCTGCAGGTACTCCGTCAGATCCTCGGACATCCGCTTCGTCAGCGTCGTCACGAGCACCCGCTCCCCGGCATCGACGCGCTCCCGGATCTCGCCATAGACGTCATCGACCTGCTCCGTGGCAGGGCGGATCTCCACCACGGGGTCGATCAGCCCCGTGGGCCGGATGATCTGCTCCACCACGATGCCCTCGCACTTCTCGAGCTCGTAGTCCCCGGGGGTCGCCGACACGTAGATGATCTGGTGGACCTTCTGCTGCCACTCCTCAAACTTCAGCGGCCGGTTGTCCAACGCGCTGGGGAGCCGGAACCCGTGGTCCACGAGCGTGGTCTTTCGAGACCGGTCGCCCCGATACATCCCGCCGATCTGGGGGATCGTCACGTGGGACTCGTCGACCACCATCAGGTAGTCCTTGGGGAAGTAGTCCAGCAGGCAGGGGGGTGGATCCCCGGGGTCGCGGCCCGTAAAGTGGCGCGAATAGTTCTCGATCCCGTTGCAGTAGCCCAGCACGGCCATCATCTCCAGGTCGTATTGGGTGCGCTGCTCGAGCCGCTGGGCCTCAAGCAGCATGCCCCGGGCGACGAGCTCCTCGAGGCGCTCCCTGAGCTCGATCTTGATGGCGTCCATGGCGGTCTTCTTCTTCTCCGGCAGGACCACGTAGTGGGTGTTGGGATACACCGCCAGCTTGGTGAGCTTCCGCAGGCGCTTGCCCCGCAGGGGGTCGATCTCGTAGAGGGCCTCCACCTCGTCGCCGAAGAACTCCACCCGGAGTGCCTGATCCTCTTCGTGGGCCGGGAAGATCTCCACCACGTCGCCCCGGACCCGGAAGGTCCCCCGGTGGAAGTCGTAGTCGTTTCGGTCGAACCGAAGGTCCACGAGCTTCTTCAGCATGTCCTCCCGCCGGATCTCCATGCCCTCTTCCAAGAAGAGGAGCATCCCCATGTAGGCCTCCGACGATCCCAGGCCATAGATGCAAGACACGGAGGCCACGATGATCACGTCGTCCCGCTCGAAGAGGGATCGGGTAGCGGCGTGGCGCATCCGGTCGATGGCGTCGTTGATGGCGGAGTCCTTCTCGATGAAGGTGTCCGTCGACGGGATGTAGGCTTCGGGCTGATAGTAATCGTAGTAGGAGACGAAGTACTCCACAGCGTTGTTCGGGAAGAGCTCCTTGAACTCGTTGTAGAGCTGGGCGGCCAGAGTCTTGTTGGGAGCCATGACCAGGGTGGGACGCTGCACCTCGGCGATGGTCTGGGCGACGGTGAAGGTCTTGCCCGTCCCGGTGGCCCCCAACAAGGTCTGGTGTCGCTCGCCACGCTCCAGGCCCCGGACCAACTCTTCGATGGCCCGGGGCTGGTCACCCTGAGGGGTGAAGTCGCTGACGATCTCGAATCGCTGCGCCACGGTCAGTGGTGGTGTCCGCCGGGGCCGTGGGCGTGTCCGTGGACCAGCTCCTCGGCGGTGGCGTCTCGGACCTCCATGATCTCCACGTCGAAGTGGAGGGTGGCCCCCGCCAGGGGATGGTTCTGATCGACGAAGACCTCGTCGCCCTTGATCTCCGTGATCCACAGGGCCACGGCGCTGCCATCGGGCATCTCGGCGTGGAACATCATCCCCTCGACGAGCTCGGCGTCGGCCGGGAAGGCACCGCGCTCTACGGGTTGTGGACCGGGGCCCTGGAGCTCTCCGTACCCGTCTTCGGGGGCGATCTCAGCCTGGAAGCTGTCGCCGGCCTGCTTGCCTACCATAGCCGCCTCCAGACCGGGAACGATCTGGCCGGAGCCGTGGAGGTAGGCCAGGGGCTGGCCGTCCCGAGAGGAGTCGATGGTCTCGCCATCGTCGTCGGTCAGCACGTAATGAAAGAGGACGACTTTCTTGTCCGCTACGGTTTCGGTCATGGAGTCTCCAGAGGGGAAAAACTACTGCAGGAGCGCGTCGACTCCGACGCGCTCGGCGAAGGCTGGATCCAATTGTCGGACCCTTTCGAGCAAGCTAGTCGCCCGAGTGTGATCATTCAAGGAACGCCGGGCGAAGAGGCCCAGCTCATAGGCCTGGCGGGCTGTCAGGTGGTCTTGGTCCGCGATCAGGTCGAGCTGATCCCGCACGAGATCGTCGGGGGCCCCGGAGCGGGCGGCCACCAGCATCAGGCCGATGGCGGCGTCCAGGTTGTCGGGCTCCACCCGCAGGGCCCGCTGAAAGTGTTGTTGGGCCTCTTCGAAGTGGTCCCGGCCGAGCTGCATCGCCCCCTGGCCAAGAGCGACATGGTGGGAGGCTCGCTCCTGGGGCGGCTCCGGCGCTTCTTCGGCTTCCTCGGCTTCTTCGACCTCGGCCACTTCTTCGGCTGCTTCGACTTCTTCGACTTCTTCTTCGACCTCGGCCACTTCTTCGGCTTCTTCTTCGACCTCCGGTTCTCCGATCACCCGGGGCTCGTCGGGGATTCGCCGGCTGAGCTCCCGGACCTGCATGGTCAAGAGATTCGTGGTGAACCCCATAAACCCGGCGAACTCGGGCTCCACCTCCAGGGCTGTCGCGAAGGCGTCCCGAGCGTTGCGAGCGGCCTCCGTGGAGGTCTGGGCCCGCTGCAGATGAAAGGCGCCGGCCACCACCCAGGTGGAGGCCTCGTCGGGCCGGGCCTCGATCAGCTCCTGAACGAGATCCCGGGCGGCCCGCTCCTGGCCGAGCTGCACGTAGGCCCACACCAGCGCCGGCGCCACCCGACTCTCCACGCCCCGCCGGTCCACGTCGGCCTCGTAGAGAGCCACCAGCTCCAGGTACCGTCCGCTGAGCATATACACCTGCTCCAGGTGGCGGAGCTGGGAGATGATGTCGTCTCGCTCAAAGAGCATCGGCGCCCGGCTGTTGAACCGCTCCACCACCTCTCGGTAGTGCTGCTCCTCTGCCTCGGGCACCTGGGGCATCCGGTCCTGGATCACCCGCGAGGTCTCAGTGGTCTGCTGCCAGTTCCAGTGATACACATGGCCGTCCACGTCGGGGACGAACTCATCGGCACACCCCGTCAGACACCCGGTCACCAGAAGGAGCGCCCCCACCAGGGGGGCGATCCGGCTCTTGATTCGTCGAGAAGAATGTCCGTCCATCAGCGAGTCGAAGTCTTGGAAGATGTCTACATCGCCCTGGGGGCGAATCTCGGGGACCGGCGAGCCGCCATTGAGGAGGCCCTGGTCAGGATTGGGGAGTTGCCGGAGACCACCGTGGTGGCCGTGAGCGGGTTGTACGAGACAAAGGCATGCTTTGTCGAGGATCAGCCCGACTTCCTCAACGCCTGCGCCCATCTCCGCACAGGGCTCGCCGCCGGGCCCCTACTACAAGCGATGCTGGACATCGAATCTTCCATGGGCCGGATCCGAACCGAGGACAAAGGCCCCCGGGTGATCGACCTGGATCTCCTCTTCTACGGCCAGGCCGTGATCGACGCCGACGGCCTCACCGTGCCCCACCCAGACCTCCACAACCGTTCGTTTGTCCTCCACCCCCTGGCGGAGATCGCCGGCGAGGTGATCCACCCCGTGCTGGGGCGAGCCGTGAAGGACCTGGGGTAGTCAGTCCTGGGTGGTTAGTCCTGAGCGCAGAAGTCGGGGTCCGGGAAGTCCGCCGGCGGATCGCAGACCCCGGCCTCGGCGTTGCCGCAGACGCTGCCGCAGATATCGGGGGCCCCGTCGGGCACCAGCGCCGTAGGTACGAAGTTGCCCAAGAGCTCCGTGCTGTCGCCGTCGTACTCCACGGACGCCATATTCGCCATGTTGGTCATGGTCAGGGATTCGTAGGTGAGGACCGAGTCGAGGAAGGGGTTGCCGTCCTCGTCCTCCACGAACTCTCCGCTGATCCGCACGTCGTACATATCCAGGAAGGTCGAGCCCCCCAGAACCGGGATGGAGACGTCGAAGACGTCGGTCTCCAAGAATTGTCGGCCCTCTTCGTTCTGAGTGACCATCCCGCTGGCGAAGACCGCCCAGCTGACCTCGCTGTCGTCGACGGTGATCTCCTCGGGATCCCGGGTCATCTCGTCGGCGCCCTCTTCGACGAGGCCTCGGGCCCCGGCCATGACGAACCGCCCGTCGGGCAGGACCTTCACGTCCGTGACCAAGGTCAAGACCGCCCGCATGGGGTTGTTCACGGCTCCACCCAGGACGAACATCCCGTCGTCGAACTCCACCTCTTCCTCCCCACCTTCGGCCCGGAACCGGACCGTGAAGAGGTAGCTCGCCCCCGTGACGTTCCCGGCTCGATCTCGGAGGCCCGGCAGGACCTCGAGGACGAAGTTGGACCCGGGGCCGATATGGTCGGCGGTGATCAGCAGCGACGCCTCCCGACCGTTGTCGCTGACCTCCACGTCGATCTCGGAGCACGACGAGGCCTCACAGGCATCCACCAGGGCCGGGTCGTCGGACTCCGGGACTCGGCGAGTCCCCCGGCTGGAGGGCCAGATCGCCACGGTGAGGCTCTCGGCCTCGATGGGACGGGAGAACTCCAGGACCAGGGCGGAGTCCGCCTCGTAGGTGCCTTCTCCGGACCGCATCAGCCGGGCCTCCGGCGGCGGGTCGTACTCCTCGCAGGCCATCAGCGCCAGGGCGGCGACCAGGGTGAGCAGTGCGATCAGGCCAAGGACGAGGGGTTTAGAAGAGGTACTCAAAGCGGTTCTCCACGAGGAAAGAGCGCACGGCGTCGCCGTGCTCATCGTGCAATGCCGGACCGGGGAAGAGGACGGCGCCCTCGACGGTCCAGAAGAAGTTGTCTCGCAGCCGATATCCTAGCTGAAGGTTGCCCTCGGTTCCATAGAACCGGGCCGGCACGCCGCCGTGGTAGTTGATGGCGTTGTCCTCGATGGGGCCACCGGCGTCGTTCAGGGCGGTCTGCACGGCGTCCACGGCGCCGAGCTCCGTGGCCGACCAGGCCGTGAGCACCCCGGCCCGGGTGTAGAGCTCGTGGGTGGGGTTGCGGAAGAGGCTCACGTAGATCTGGGGAAAGAGGGCGAAGGCGTTGGTGAACCGGCCATCGGTCTGGATCTCCGTGAGGGGGAAGCTCTCCAGGTCGAGGCCCGAGAGGTTCTCGATGCCCACGGCCACGGATCGGGCCGATTCAAAGGCCAGGATATGTTCGAAGAGCAAGAGGCCCACGTTGAGGTCTCGGGCGAAGCTGAAGGTGGTGATCGGGTCCGTGACCCGGGGGCTCGCGTCCCCGGAGGCGTAGTTCGCCTCCATGGTCAGGGTCACCCGCTGGCCCAGGTGAACGTCGACGACGCCCCGGCCACCGTAGGCTTCGAAGTCCTGGGCTCGGGGATCTCTCCCGGTGAGGGCTCCGAAGCCCACGGAGATCTCTTCGGACTCCCCGCGGATGTGGGAGAACTGCAGCTCCAGATCGACGTTGTTCACCCCCGTGCGGAACTGCATGGGCGTGGCCCAGATCCGGGAGTTGAACTGCTCGTTTCGCAGGTGGGTCAGGGTGGCCGAGAGCTGCAGGCCTCGCCAGTCCAGCCCGAACCAGTCGGCGCCGCTGACCAACCACTGCACGTTGGTCCCCACCTGGCGGAGGTCGTCGTCGAAGGTGGCCGGATTGTTCTGGCGCATGAAGTCGTAGAACACCGCCCAGACGACCCCGTCGTCCATGCTCGGGTTCGGGGTGTGGTCGCCGCCGCGGATCACGGTGAGGAGGATCTCGTCGAGCTTGGTCCCGAAGAGGATCCGGTCCACGGCGTCCACGTGCTCGCTGACCCCCCACCGGTTGTGGCGGCCCCCGTCGTGGGCCGTGATCGTGGGGCCGTAGTTCAGAGGCTGACGACCCACTCGCAGGACGCCGAAGGGCAGCAGCGCGTCGGCGTAGAGGAGGTTCAGCTTCGCCAGGTCGGTGTCCACCAGGACCGGGCCGTAGTCCTGGCGGTTCAGGGGATCGCCGCCGGGCATCAGCCCGATCTCCCACCGGGTCAGGTTCGGGGTCTTCGTCGCCAGGGAGACCCCGGTGCTCGACGAGGGCTCCCCCAGAAACCGCCCGTTGTCCCCGAAGAGGACCCCGTCGAGGAGATCCACCTGGGCGTTCAACGTGATGATCCCCGGCAGGTCCGCGGCGGCGTTCAGCCGGCCTCGCTGCTCGGTCCACCGGATGTCCCGCACGGTGGTGCTGTTCAGGGCGATCGGGTCGATCCGAAGCGACCGGACCCGGTACTCCCCGTCGACGGAGAAGTTCACCCGAGACTCGTCGACCTCCTCCTCTTCGAACTCCAACGGTTCGATCAGGACTGGCTCGTCGGCGGCCACGAGCGCGGGCAAGAGGAGAAGAGAGACCACAGAGAGGCAGCCAGTCACGCGTGCAAACATCGACCACTCACAGCAAGGGGGGTATGTGTTGCGACGAGACTACTGTGATGGCTGCGGTGGTGCAATGTCGGGATGGGCGAAAACTACTCCAGGGCGTCCCGCAGCGCCTCGATCGCCCCGGGCATCGACGACCGCTGGGCCCGGTTTCGGAGCCGCTGGGGCACACGGGTGTTCGGCTCGGCGTGGATCGTGTACACCGCCAGGGTCCGGGAAGAGTCCCCCTGGAAGTGGGTGAGCACCCAGGATCCGTCGTTGACCTTGTAGTCCCAGTCGCCCTCGATCATCGTCCAGGTCCGGGTCCACCGGTCCGGGCCCTCCACGTGGGTGGCCCGGGTCCGGGAGGTCAGGTTGCTCAACGGAAAGGGCAGGCTCACCACGACCTCGCAGACCACGGTGTCGCCCCGACGCTCGATCTCTCGGGCGGACTCGATATTGGGCATGGTCCCGGGATACCGCTCGCAGTTGGAGACCTCATGCCACACCCGCTCCACGGGGGCGGCGATCACTCCCTTGACGATCACCCGGGGGATATCACTGCCCGCCACGTCCTGGGTCTCGACCAGGATCTCGCCGCTGGCCAGTCGAGCTTCTTCGCCGGCATAGGCCGCCGACGAAAAGAGGAGAAACACCACGGTCATCGCCAGAGTTCGTCTCATCACAAGGGTTCCTTTCATCTCAGAGGTTGTGTGCGCTCACGTCACCAGTATAGGCTCCCGGAGATTCTGACGAAAGTCCCCCCGGACCTATTCATCGCTCCGAAGTTATCGCTCCGAAGGAGTCGTCGTGGCAGACAAAGCTGTGATCCCCGCCAAAGGCATCGACAAAGAGACCCTCCTCCAAGAGATGGAAGCCCTGCGAGGCGACGACGCCGACTGGCGCGACGGCCGCACCTGGAGCCTTGTGTACTTCGCCGGCGACGACCACTACGAGTTTCTGAAGAAGGCCCATAACACCTTCTTCAGCGAGAACGGCCTCAACCCCATGGCCTTCCAGAGCCTGAAGCAGATGGAGGCCGACGTGGTCAGCATGACCGCCGATATGCTCCACGGCGGCCCCGACGCCGTGGGGACCATGACCTCCGGCGGCACGGAGTCGATCCTCATGGCTGTGAAAGCCGCCCGGGAGCGGTTCTTGAAGAAGCGACGCCTCCCCGGGGGCGCCCCGGAGATCGTCGCCCCTCGTACGATCCACGTGGCCTTCGAGAAGGCCGCTCACTACTTCGGCCTGAAGATCCGGTTCGCCCCCGTGGGCGACGACTACCGGGTCGACGTGGAGGCCCTGAAGAAGCTCGTGGGCCGCAACACGGCGCTGATCGCCCTGTCGGCCCCCCAGTACGTGCAGGGAATGATCGACCCCGTCGAGGAGGTGGGAGCCTTCGCCGCCGACCAAGACGTTCCCCTCCACGTAGACGCCTGCTTCGGGGGCTTCTTCCTGCCCTGGATGGAGAAGCTCGGCTACGACCTGCCCCTCTTCGACTTCCGGGTCCCCGGGGTCACCTCCATCTCCGCCGACGTCCATAAGTACGGCTACGGCGCCAAAGGGGCCTCCGTGGTGGTCTACCGAAACATGGACTACCTGAAGCATCAATTCTTCATCTCCACCGACTGGCCCGGCGGCATCTACGCCTCTCCCTCCATGCCCGGGACTCGGCCCGGTGGCCCGATCGCCGCAGCATGGGCGGCGATGAAGGCTCTCGGGGAGGCGGGATACCTGGACCTGACCCGCCGCACCATGGAGGCCGTGGAGCTCTTGAAAGAGGGGGTCGAGGCCATCGACGGGATCCGGGTCCTGGGCAGCCATCACGGCCCGGTGGTCACCGTCGCCTCCGACGACGACGACATCGACATCTACGCCGTCGTCGACCAGCTCAACGAGAAGGGGTGGAGCGTGGATCGCCAGCAAAACCCCAACAGCTTCCACCTCTCCGTGATGGCCAACCACTCCGAGTCGGCCCCCCGGTTCCTCGAAGATCTCGCTGAGGCCGTGCAGACCGTCCGCGATGATCCCTCCCTGAAGACCTCCGGGCAGGCCGCCATGTACGGCATGATCGCCAAGATCCCCTTCCGAGGCGCCGTGAAGTTCAGCGTCCAGCGGATCATGGAGGGCATGTACGGCCCCAACGGAGAGGTCCCGGATCTCGGCGACATGGGCGGCGACGACCAGGATCTCCTCTTTCAGCTCATGGATCGCTACGGCGAACAGGTGATGGACGTCCTGGAGAAAATCGAGGAAGGCCGCAAGACCATTGCCCGAAAGCTCCCCTGGTGAGCCGACAAGACCCCACCCTGAAGAAACACATTAAGTTTTTTTGACGGCGCCCCCTTTCTGACGTTTCATGGATGAAGTCAGATGTAGGTGCAGGTAGGAACTGGCATGGATGCCAGGGAATCCTCCACCCGCTGAGTTTCACCTCAGCGCTTTTCAGGAGTCCGTCCAAGGATGGTTTCGGGCATGAACTCACCGGGTAGAGTCGTTATCATAGAGGGGAGTCGCACCGCGGAAGTCTCAGCGGGGGTCCTCTGTGCGACATCGGCGGCCAGGAGAGACAACGCCAGGTCGGACAACACCACACTGGTGCAAAGGAGTGGGCCCATGTTAACCCTAACCAGGAAGGTCGGGGAGTCGATTCGCATCGGGGACGAGATCGAGATCGTCGTCAAAGAGATCCGTCGCAATCAGGTTCGTATCGGGATTATCGCTCCGCGGGAGGTTCCCATTTACCGCGAAGAGATCTACGATGCGATCCAAGAGGAGCAGGAGGATGACGACGGATAATTTTACGGTGACGAGAAAACCATGAAGAGGCCACAGGTAACGCTCTTACCTCGGGATCCCCACGTGGCGTACGTGTACTGGGAGGGCGTCTCCCCCGGTACCACGGCGGTTCTGGAGACCCTGGGCGACGGCGGTGAGATCCGAGAGGTGGAACGGTTTCCGACGGGCGACGCCGTGGGTGGGCGGTTCGTTCGGTTCGATCAGCCCGGCGCCCCTCATCGGTGCCGCCTGGACGGCGACGGGTTTCGGGTCCAGACCTCCTGGTTGGAGGCCCCTCGCCAGCAGCCCGGCGACGACGAACCGGCGTTCGTGCGGGTTCAATGGACCGACGACGAGGTGAGGATCGAGGGCCAGGCCCATCACGACCCCGCCCTGGGACGGTTTCCCGCCGGCCAGACACCCCACCGCTCGGCTCCGACCAGCGCTTCTCACACCAGCTCCGGCGTTCGACGCTGAAGAGGGGATCCAAATGAGAGCACCCGCTCATCTGAGCATCGTTCTTCACGCCCACCTGCCCTTCGTGCGCCACCCGGAGCACGAGTACCACTTAGAAGAGATGTGGTACTACGAGGCCATGCACGAGACCTACCTGCCCCTCTTGCAGGCACTGGATCGACTGGCCGCCGATGGGGTCCCGGGATCTTTGACCCTGAGCCTGAGCGCCCCGCTTTTGACGATGATGGGCGACGAGCTCTTGCGAGACCGGTTCATCACCCACCTGGATCGCCTCATCGCCCTGGCCAAGGAAGAGATCATACGCCGCGGCGACGACGAGGCTCGGTTGAAGCTCGCTGAGTTCTACCGGGATCGCTTCCAGGGGATGAAGTCGTACTACTTAGATGTCCTGCAGGGCGACGTGATCCGGGCTTTTCGCCGCCACGCCGACTCCGGGCGACTGGAGCTGATGACCTGCGTGGGGACCCACCCGATCCTGCCGTTTATGGCTACCGACGAGGGGCGACGAGCCCAGGTCCGGGCGGGCCTCCAGCTCTTCGAAGACCTCTTCGGCCGCCGCCCCCGAGGGATCTGGATCGCCGAATGCGCGTTCTCCCCGGGGGTCGACGAGCTTTTGGCCGCCGAGGGGATCCGGTTCGCCTGCCTGGAGGAAAACGGCATCACCTGCGCCGACGCCGCGCCGGTGTACGGCAACTACTCGCCATTGGTCTCTCCCTCCGGGGTCGCCTTCTTCGGCCGAGATCAACTGGCCAGCGCCCAGGTGTGGAGCGCCGACGAGGGGTACCCCGGGGACTTCTCCTACCGGGAGTTCTACCGCGATCTGGGCTACGATCTCCCCGTCGACGAGATCCAGCCCTACATCCACCCCGACGGGATCCGGCATAACACGGGGCTGAAATTCCACCGGATCACAGGCGACGTAGACCTCAGTGACAAGGAGCTCTACGACCCCGACACAGCTCGCCAGCGGGCCTGGGAGCACGCCGGACACTTCCTCCACTCCCGGCTGGAGCAGGCCGACCACCTGGCCGATCACCTCGGGGAGAGGCCGGCCCACATCACCTGCCCCTACGACGCCGAGCTCTTCGGCCACTGGTGGTTCGAGGGGCCCGACTTCTTGGAGGCCCTCTTCCGTCAGGCCGCCCCTGTGGAGTCCATCGCCCTGTCGACGCCGGCTCACTTTCTCCAGGAAGTCCAGGTTCACCAGCAGACCATGCCGGCGACCTCGACCTGGGGCGAGGAGAGCTACTTCGCGGTGTGGCTCGACGAGAGCAACGCCTGGATCTACCGGCACTTGCGAAACGCCGAGGTCCGGATGCTTCACCTCGTGCAAGACGCCGGTCACGACCCCACGACAAATCGTGCCCTGACCCAGGCCGGCCGCGAGCTCCTCCTCGCCCAGTCCAGCGACTGGCCCTTCATCATCAAGACGGGCACCACCGTGGAGTACGCCGAGGGGCGTCTGTCGGACCACCTCGAGGCATTCGACAGGCTGGCCGCGATGATCGGCGACGGCGACCTCGATCTGGAGTGGATCGGAGAGCGAGAGGCCAAGAACAACCTCTTCCCTCGACTTACCCCCGGGATCTGGAGCTAGGTTCTGGAGCTGAGGGGCGGGTGTGATTGGTCTCCGTCGGTAGGTACGTCGCCATGCCGCAGCGGGCCTTGGCCCGCGAGGACCCTCGGGCCGCTGTTTCAGGCCCGACTCGCCGAGCCTCGTGGCCTTGGCCCGAGGAGAGGTGCCAGTTTCGCCTCCTGGGGTCGCTGGTGGACGAACCGCCGAGAAGGACCGGTTTCTGTTCCAGAGATAGAGGACGGCGCGGAACCTCTCCTCGGGCCAAGGCCACGAGGCTCGGCGAGTCGGGCTGCGCCCGAACGTCCTCGCGGGCCAAGGCCCGCTGCGGAGTGGCGACGTCCCTACCGACGGAGACCCCTGAGGGGCCTCGTGATTGAAATTCCGGTGGGATGGTTCTAGACTATGGTCAGCCTCGAGCTGCGCCCTGCCTGGTGTATCGAAAAGACCTCTGGAGAACCCCATGAAACACCGGAACCTGTTCAACTGCTTGAGAGCCTCCGCCGTGGTCGCCACAGCAGCCCTCCTGGCATTTTCCGGTTGTGACTGCACCGACGAGCACGGGGGCGACGGCAACTGCCCCCCCGGTGAGTCCTGGAACCCCGTCACCGGCGAGTGTGTGGTGGGTGGGCTCGACGCCGGCCATAACATGGGCAACGACGTCGATGGCAACGGTGGAAACGGCGGTAACGGCGGCACCAACCAGAACCAGAATCAGGGCAACGACGCCGGCGGTGGAGACGACGTGGGCGATCCCTGCGTGAACCTCGAGTGCCAGCAGGTCGCCTGCCCCGTGGGCTCCGACCCCACGACCCTCACGGGCCGCGTGACCATCCCCTCGGGCACCCTGCCCCTGGCCGATGTCCTGGTCTATGTCCCCAACGGTGACGTGGAGCCCGTCACCTCCGGTGTCTCCTGTGAACGCTGCGAAGATCAGCTCACCGGGGAGCCCCTGGTACAGGCCGTCACGGACCTCAACGGAGAGTTCGAACTGGTGAACGTACCCGTGGGCCAGGACATCCCCGTGGTGATCCAGATCGGGAAGTGGCGGCGACAGCTCACGGTGGACGTCAATGAGTGCCAGTCCAACCGTATCGCCAACGAGGATCTCACCCGACTGCCTCGAAATCGCTCCGAAGGCGATATCCCCCAGATCGCGGTGTCCACCGGTGAGTGGGACGCCCTGGAGTGCCTGGTCCGCAAGATCGGGATCGATGACTCGGAGATCACCACGGGCAACGGCAACGGCGCCGTCCACCTCTACGCCGGAACGGGAGGGACCAACCGGTTCAACTCCGCGATGGGCGGGGAGAGCTTCATCAACTCCCAGACATGGTGGGACGATCTGAACAACTTCCTTCCCTACGACATCGTGATACTCTCCTGCGAGGGGAGCCAGCACATCGAAACCAAGCCGATGCACGCTCGACAGGCTTTGCAAGATTTCACCGAGCTCGGCGGTCGAGTCTTCCTCTCCCACTGGCATAATGTGTGGCTCCAGCACGGACCGGCCGACGGCTTCGCCCAGGTCGCCAACTGGAGTAGCGACCCCGTCCCCAACCCTGGCACCGGCTATATCGACACCAGCTTCGATAAGGGGCAGACTCTCCACGACTGGATGCAGCTAACCGGGGGAACCACCACTCCCGGGCAGTTCCAGATCTTCGACACCCGGGGAACCGTGGGATCCATTCAGCAGGCGTTCGCCCAGCGGTGGATCTGGGTGAACGCAAACGCGGGACCCAAGACTCAGTACTTCAGCTTCAACACCCCTGTAGGGGCCCCGGACACTGAGCAATGTGGCCGGGTGGTGTTCAGCGACATCCACGTGTCCGTGCAGGACACCTCCTCCACGAGCACTCGGTATCCCGACGGATGCAGCGACGAGATCTCTCCCCAGGAACAGGCTCTGATCTTCATGTTCTTCGATCTCTCGGCCTGCATCGTCCCGGACTGCACCCGACTGACCTGCGATGACGTGCCCAACAACTGCGGGGTCCACCCCGACAATTGCGGCAGCACCATCGACTGCGGGATCTGCTGCGTCGATATCGGCGAAGAGTGTACCGATAACGCCGACTGCTGTGAGGACCTGTGGTGTGATCCAAACACCGACCGGTGCACCGATCGGTGCCGGGTGGTCGGCGAAGAGTGCCAGCTGAACTCCGAGTGCTGTACCAACCTCTGCGCTATTCCCTCCGGCGCCCCGGTCGGGAGCTGCGTCAACAACTGATCGGTCATTTCCTGATGGTGAGCCCCAGGGCCCGAGCCACCCGGGTCGCGTCCCGGGGCACCTCACCGCCAGGGACATCCCGAACACGATAGTCCATCAAGCCCTGCAGGATCTCCTGCAGGGCTTTTCCCTGTCGGTGGCCGGCGTCCAGCGCTCGTCGCAGCTCTTCGTCGTCGACGGTGAGCCCCTGGATCTGGAGGAGCCCGTCCCGATCGGTGGCCAGATCGGGAAAATGGGTAGCCACCAAAAGGCGATCGCCTCGGGCCCGGCGGTCGTCGATGATCCCCCGGGCCAGCCGGGTCCCCTCGTCGGGGTGGGTGCCCCGGGCCGGCTCGTCGAGGAGCCAGAGCTGCGGGCCCGGCTCCTCCCAGAACTCCACCAGGCGGGTGACCTCCCGGCCAAAGGAAGAGAGCCCCGATCGTTGGTCGTCATCGCGAAACTCATCGCTCCCCACGTAGAGCACCCGGGTCAGAGGCTGATACCGGCACCGGTCGGCGGGCACCGGCAAGGCCCGCTGGGCGCACCACTGGGCCCGGCCCACGAGCTTCAACAGAGAAGACTTCCCTCCCATGTTGGGGCCCAACAAGATCGTCGATGGTTCTTGGAGGCTCACATCGATCGGCTGGGCTTCGTCTCCCAGCAGGGGATCACGGGCGTTCTCCAGAACCAGCCAGGCCTGCTCTGTCTCCGCCTCGATGGCCTGCTCAGCCCAACAACCATCGAGGTGACGTCGCAGCTCTACCCGGGAGACCCTCAGATCGAAGGCCACGAGCTCCTCGAGGAGCCTCTCGAGCTCCGGGAATCGGGGCGTCAAGTCCTCGGTGAGCCGCTGCCGATGGCGAGCTTCCTCGTTGGCTACCCGGCGCTGGAGGTGGTCTACCTCCTGGGTCACCGCCGCGAGCTCCTCGTCCACCAGGACAAAGCCATCGCCCTCTCTCCTCAAGCCCTTCTCTTGTAAGGCCGCCTCTAAGTCCGCCTCGTCGGTGTCCCGATCGGGATGGAAGATCCCATGAACATCGAAGGCCCCAGGGATGGCCTCCAACACCTCTTCCTCCAGGGCGCGCCGAAGCCGCCGGGCATGCTTCTTCGCCGCCCGCATCTCCCGTCGGGCTTCTGCCAGCTCCTCGTCGAGGCCGTCGGCGAGGGAGAACCGCCGGGTCGGAACGGCCTCGGGGTGAAGGTGGTACATCAAGGATCGGAGGGCCGCCGCGCGATCTCCCTCGGGAGCGGGCAGGCCGTCGAGACCGTCGGCCTCGTCGATCACCTGTAGGCCGAAGAAGAGGAGCTCTTTGACCTCGAAGAGGTGGCGGTCCGTCAGGGGCTCCCCCGACGCCAGCCGACGCCGGGTCTTCTCCAGCGTGGGTAAAGAGGCCAGGGGATCGGCGATGGCGGCGAGAGCTCGCCCCGCCGTGAGATCATCGAGGGCCTTCAGTCGCTCGACCTCGGCGGCCACCTTCGTGGGCGATAGCGGTGGTGAGTGGATGGACCGGGAGGCCCGACTCCTGGCCAGCTCCGAGCGGGGCTTCCACAGGGAGAGCAGGGCTTCGAGCTCCAGCACCCGGGCGGTACCAGGATCGATCTCCATGGGCGATCAGCTCTCGACTTTCTTGATACTCACGATCACCAGATCCCCGGGTTTCAGGCCGATCTCGGCGGCCAACTCCGTGGGGACAGGGACTCGACACGTCCCGTCGACGCGACCCACAAACTCCAGCTCATTTCCTTCGGGAAAGACAGCGCCCACCCCGTTCTCCACAAAGTCGCTGGTCGTGTCGATCACCCGCCGCTCCAGCGTCGCGTCGGGATCGTCTTCGTAGGGTGGGCGAACCGATGGTCGGGCCGGTCGGGTGACCCGCTCATTCGTGATGGCCTCGATGGCCTCCACGGGGATGGTCTTGAGACGGTCGTTTCGTTGCGCCCGATCGCGGGCGGCGTTTCGGAAGATGGCGTCGCGGCTCATCATCGCTGTGGACTCGGCCTCGTCGGGGACTCCCTGGCGAGCTCGGGCTCGGGACTGTTCGATCAGCGCCCGGATCTCATCGCGGGTATGAACGTTGGCGGTGTCGGCCAACTCTTCGTCGGCGAAGGGGGACTTCACGGGGACAGTCACCTTCGAATGAATGGGATCGGTCTTATCGCGATCGTCGTCTGACATCGTCGACTCCCTTTAGGGATGAGGGTGTGCTGCCTGCCCACTATCGTGACGCAAAGGTGGCAGGCGCGCAACCACTGCACATCTCAGGCGGGGATTCCTGGCGGAGATTCCTGGCGGAGAACTTCTTTACAACCCGTCGAAGTTGCACACCTTTCCAGGAATGCCTCTCGTGGATCAGCAGTTGTTCCACTGGGTGCTCCGCGATCGTCCCTGCGGAGTACATCACCGAGGCTTGGGCGTCATCGCGACGCGAGGAGGTCGGACATGGGACTGATTGCAGACGCGACCTATTTCCACATGGAGTTGACCTCTGGCGTGGACCGGATCCAACGATTGCTTCACCGTTATCGCCGGGCCTCCGCCGATCCCGAGGAGCGTCGGGAGCTGGTCGACGGACTGGTGACCATCACGGATCGCCTGGCCGACCTCCTTCGGATCCACCTGGGCCGAGAGCGGCGCGACCTCTTCCCCCGGGTCGACCGGATCATCTCCCACGACCTGGAAGAGATCGCCGAGCTCGACACCGCGGGCCACCGATTGCTCGAGACCCTCTCCACCTTCCGAAAAGAGTGCCTGGCCCTCCTGGAAGAGGAGTCGGTCCACATGCCCGTGCGGGTGGTGTACTTAGAGATGATCTTTGAGGAGTTTGTCGAGCGGTACGAGGCCCGACGAGACGCAGAGATGGCCTTCTATCGCACCGTGGCCACCCTGCTCTATCCCGGGGGGCTCTCCGCAGACTAACGGGGCGCCGCCGGAGATCGACTTGGTCTTATTTGGTCTTCTTCAGCTCCACCAGGATCTGCTTGACCACGGCCTTCAGGGTCTCAAACACCCCGGGGCCGTTGGGAGCGATCGCGCTGGCTTCGAAGTCGGGGTACTTGCCGTCGGGGTTCAGGTCGGCTCGGAGCTCTTCGACGGGCATGGCCGTCGGCAGATCCCGTTTGTTGTACTGAATCACGAAGGGGATCTTGTCGATATCGTAGCCGTAGGCGTCGAGGTTCTCTTTGAGATCCTCCATAGAGATGATGTTCGCCTCTTTCCGGGCTCGCTGGCTGTCGGCCACGAAGACCACTCCGTCGGCGCCCTTCATGATCAGCTTCCGGCTGGCGCTGTAGAAGAGCTGCCCCGGCACGGAGTAGAGGTGGAGGCGAGTCTTGAATCCCCGGATCGCCGGCAGGCTCAGGGGCAAGAAGTCGAAGAAGAGCGTCCGCTCCTGCTTCGTCTCCAGGCTGACCAACTTCCCACGAGCGTCTGGATTGGTCCCGGAATAGATGAACTTGATGTTCGTGGTCTTTCCGCAGAGACCAGGACCGTAGTAGACGATCTTGAGAATGATTTCTCGTTGAGCGTAGTTGATAAACGACATAGAAACCTTCTCGTACCGCGGGCGTCGCTCCGTACCCTTACTACGGGCCCGGGGGCGTTGGCGTTGGCTGGTTCGAACTTGTGTGCTCGACCGTCGAATTGAGCATCCGAACTGCTTGTTGCGTTATAACACGACAAGCCGTCATGTCACACAAATTTTTGAAGAAAACTCCGCCCGTCGTCGCGACGGTCAACTCCGCAGGCAAGGGGGTGAAAGAGGGGCTCAGAAGGCGTCATTGAACAGGCTGTCGATATCGTCGTCGGTGATCTCTCCGAAGAGATCGAGGTCGGCGTTGCCCGAGGCGGCTTTCGTCGCCACGTTCTCGATGATCTGACGCATGTCCTTGTAGGCCCGTTTGACCCGAAGCTGCACCAGACCGAAGCTCGAACGCTCGTCGAAGATCACCACCAAGATCAGGGTGTCACCGATCACGGACACGTGGAGATGCTTACTGTTCCCCTCGTGAAAGTGGACGGGGAACTCCTCCTCGCCGATCATCTGCGCCAAGCTCCCCGTGGCGGCCGTGGAACCGGCGACCAACGAGGCCAGACCGGTGGTGTCGATGCCGCCGGTCTCCCCGGTGGCCGTCACCAACTGCCCGTCCTTATCAACGATAAAGATGGCTTTCGCGAGGGCATCTCGCACCAACCCTTCACAGATCTGGGTCAGCTGCGTGTGCTCCTCTTCGTAAATCACCATCTGGGAACTGACCATAGACGAACTCCTCGTCTGTCCACGAGAAACCGGCCGCGACGACCACTCCGATCACAACCTCGAAAAATACGGTAACACAGGCCCTACACCCGTGCAATTGGGGACCGGTTATCCGAGCGAGATCCGTTTTCGTCCTCCCCGTCCAGGGTTCCGGCCTGCCCTCGACTCGGAGCCCTGCGGCCTCTGGCCCAGGTGTCCTCCCCACCACATCCCCACTCCCCAGGCCCCGCGCCAGCCTCCCCACACCGCACACCGCCGGTTCTTACGCCGAGAGCCGTCACCTTCGAGGTCGGCCGCCCACGAGGTGGGTCACGCCATCCAGCACCAGGAGGGGTACCTGCCCATGAAGTTCCGCCAGAAGATGGTCCCCGTGGCCAATATCGGCACCAACCTGGGCCTCTGGGTCTGTATCGCCGGGATCTTCATCGGCCTCTACGAGCTCGCCATGGTGGGTGTCGTCCTCTTCGGCGCCGCCGTGGCCTTCACCCTGGTGACCCTCCCCGTGGAGTTCGACGCGAGCAGCCGTGCCCGCAAAGTCCTCCGAGAGCACGGCCTGGTCTCCGGCGAAGAGGCCAGAGGCGTCGATCAGGTCCTCCGTGCCGCCGCGGCGACCTACGTGGCCGCCGCCGTGGCCGCTGTGTTGCAGCTTCTGTACTGGCTTTATCGGGCCCGCATGGCGCGATGACCGTCGGTCACCGCAGGATCTCTTTGAAGATCGTCGCCGCCTCGTCGCTCCGATCGAGCTGCTGCAAGAGCTGCCCTCGGAACACTCGCACCAGGGGATCGCCGTCGGCGCCCACCTCGCCGGCCCACCCGTCCAGCGCCGAGAGGGCGTCGTCGGGCCGGCGGCTCCGCTCGAGAGCCACGACCCGATAAAACCCCACATAGGGGAGATCCCCGTTCTGCAGGGTCGCCTCCAGCGCTCGCTCGCCGGCTCGCCCATACCGTCCGTCCAGGAGGTCTCGGGCGGTCTCGACGACCAGCCGGCGGCGATCCACCATCTCCCGATCGCTGCGGCGCCGGGTCAGCTCCTCCAGCGCGTCGAGGCGGTCCTCCTGCAGGGTCCACTCCTCTCGGGTGAGCACGGGGAGGATCCCGTCGTCGGGCTCCAGGTCTCGCTCAAACTCCAGGGCGATCTTCCCCCGAAGCTCCCGCTGGAGCTCCGCCAGGGCCGGCTCGGCGTACCCCATCCTCAGCAGGGTCCGGTACAGCCCCCAGGCCCCGCCGCCGCCCACGGTGTAGCCCCGACCCTCGTCGATCTCCCGTCGCAGGGATCGCAGGGCCATCTCCTGCGAGGCGTCCGGTCCGGGATCGTCGGTGGCCCGGGCGACCGCCGCTGCCCGCTCCTCTTCGATGTCTCCGGCGTCGGCCGCCCCGGAGGCGATCTCCAGGTAGACGTCGTAGAACCGGGTGGCTCGGGAGTAGTTCCCCAGCCAGAAGTGGGCCCGGGCCAGGTTCCGATAGGCCGCCGGGCGCTCCGGTAAGGTCTGGGCGGCCCGCAAGAACTCCTGGCGAGCCCGCTGAAAGTCCTCGGCGTTGTAGGCCTCTCGTCCGGCGAGCATCGCCGTGTCGTGGGCCACCTCCCAGGGTTCGCTGCCGCCCACAAGGCCGTCCATCGGCGGCTCCTGGGCCTTGGCCGACCCCGCGACCAGCAGCCAGCAGGCCAAGAGGATCCCCGTGAGTGCAAGTCTGCGGATCACTCTGCGGATCATAGGGCCTCCGGCGGTTCGGATCTCACAAAGGGCACCTGCCGCAGCCCCATACCGACGACGATCCCCAGGGTGTTCTCCGCTCCCAGCCCGTCTGAGAAGTACCGCTGGTGGCGAAAGTGGCCGCCCACGGAGAACCGGGGATGGAAGTGATAGCGCACCCCGATCTCCAGGCCCCCGGACACCTCGACCCGACGGAGCCGGAAGAACTCCTCGTCGTCGGCGCTCTCCAACGCCTGCAGGGTCTTGAACGCCAGCCCCAGGCCGGCCTGTCCGTAGATGGCCAGGTTCTCGTAGAAGTAGCGGCCCCGGATCTGCAGGGGCCGAAGCTGCAAGGTGGTCATCCGCTGGATCACCACGTCCCGGGCCGGTCCGTCGCCACGAGGCCGGAGGCGAGCGTTATGGTTCAGGGGCTGGTTCCCGAAGGAGATCCCCAGGGCCGTGACGCCCAGATACCGGCCCTCCCAGGCGGCCTGGGCCTGCACCCCCCGAGGCAGCATCAGCCGCCGCAGCGCGCCGTCTTCTGCCAACATCCCGTCCTGGAGCCACCCCTGGAACTGGTAGGTCTCGCCGTCGAGTGTGCCCGAGGCGTCGTGGTAGGTGGCCTGATGAACCCCGCCATGAAGGCCAATCTCCAACTGGAACGGGTGGTCAGCGATGGCCCTTGGATCGACCTCGCCGATCACGAACCGCTCCCGGGTCAGCTCCACGGCCACCTCGGCAGGCTCGTCGGGGCTGATCGTGACCTCCTGGCGGAGGGTCTCGTAGCCCCGGGCCCGGATCTCCACGTGGACCGTCCCGGAGTCCAGGGTCAGCTCGTCGGAGGCCGCCCCGATCTCCTCGTCATTGACGAAGACCATCGCTCCGTCGGGGGCCCCGGAGATCCTCAGCACCCCGGGACGCACGGAGAGCTCCTCTTCCACCCGATGGGCCGCGCCGCTGCGCACCACCACCTCGCCATCGACGGCCTCGTGGTTGTCCAACTCCATGCGGAAGGGGTGGGCTCCGACGGCCAATTGGGCGCTGAAGGGCGTGATCCCTCGGCTCTCCCCGTCGATGTAGACGTGAGCCCCCGGCGGCGTGGATTCAAAGGACACTACCCCCACGGCGTCGAAGAGCTCCCGCACCAGGGCAAACCCCAGCTCTCGCCAGGACGGCGCCGACACTCGCCCGGCCAGGGTGTTCTCTCCTCGTCGGTCCACCATCTCGTAGTTACCTTCAACGGTGGAGCCAGCCTGTGAAAGAGAGATGCGGATCAAGAGCCCCAGATCGAGGGCATCAAAGACCAGAGCCTGCGGCGGCGGGCAGGCCTCGACCCCGAAGGCGCAGCTCGGCAGCGGTCGGCTGCGATCTGCGGCCCGGCCACCCAGCGCTTCTTCGCCGAAGAGGTGGCTCGATCGCTCCTGGGCCAGGGCTTCTTCGGCTCCGTTCAGCACCTCGGCGGCCGCCGAATCGTCGCCGTCGACCAGCCAGAGGACCGCGCTCTCCTGGGCCGCGACCTGGGCGGGCCCCATCACCAGGATCCACAGGATCACCGCAACCACGCGGGGGGACACAAGAAAACGTGCATCCGCCACGACCCTCCGATATACTGAAGATCTAATGTGGGGAGTAATCGGTTCCCCCATTGAGTCCGGGAGGTACTTCATGACGGATTCGCAGCGCTCGATCCAGCCGGTGACCAATCTCTTTCAGTACTTTCGTTCTGAGCTTCTTTCAGCCTGTGACGACCTGGGGCTGACCACCACCGAGGAGACCCAGGCCTACCTGGCTCATCTCCTCGAGGGCTTCGTGCGGCTCAACGAACGAACCGCTCAGGAGGTGGGCTTTCACAAGCCCGCGGCCTTTCTCCTCGGCGAGGCGCTCCAGAGCGCCGGCGACCGCCGGATTGAGGCCTACCGTAGGTTGGGAGACACCAGCCTCTTCTCCTGCGGGTTCTTCGAGGACCACCTGCAGCGGTCTCGCTCTCTGGTCAAGGCCGAGTACTATCGGTCCATGGGACGCTCGGCCTACTCCAGCCTTCACGATCTGATCTCCTTTCGGGCTCCGGGGAGCGCCTTCCAGGTGATCTTCGCCGAGCTGGCTCGAAAGTTCGACACCATCGTCGAGGCCTTCCGGGTGTTGGCCACGGGCCGCACCGATCAGGAGCGGGCCCGGGCCGATCTCTTCTCCCGGTGGCACCGTGGCGAGGAGATCGACGGGAAGCTTCTGGCGCGGCTGGGCCTGATGCCCGCCACCGGCGGCGACGCCTGACCTCAGACCGCTCCTTCCTGCTCATCCAGCCCCAGAGCCCGGGCCAGCTTGCGCTTGCTCTTCTCGTCGAAAGACACAAACCCGGCCCCGATCTCTCGCAGGGCGTGCACGGGCTCCTTGTTCGACGACGGGAAGATCCGAGGGCTGCGACCGCGCAGGTCACGGGCCCGCTGGGTGGCCAACATCACCAGCGCAAAGCGGTTCTCAATATGTTCCAGACAATCTTCTACGGTAACGCGAGCCATGGGGACCTCCGACGGCCGGTAAATTTCTGGGCGCCCCGAAACGGGGATCCGTAAGAGGACGTACCATAGGGACCTGCCGACCGTCGGTCAAGAATAGAGGCCCTCGGGTCGCGCCGCCCGCCCCCCGGCCCGCCCCCGGTGGTCGGTGATCTCGCGGAGGCGAGGCCTTGGCCCGCCGGAGCCCTCGGGCGCAGCCCGACTGTGCCAGCCACGGGGGCTTTGCCCCGTGGTGAGGTTCCGCGCCGCCCAGGGTGGTCGCGCCGCCCCCGGCACGCCTCCACCAAACCTCACGGCACGTAGTAGGTCGGCGCCTCGGGACCCACCGGAAGCCCCAGCCCGAAGACCCACAAGAAGAAGAGCCCCATCCACCCCACCAGAAAGACGATGGAGTAGGGGAGCATCATCGCGATCACCGTACCGATGCCGATCCGCCGGTCGTACTTCGCGGCGAACGCCAGGATCAGCCCGAAGTAACTCATCATCGGGGTGATGATATTCGTCGTCGAATCCCCGATCCGGTAGGCCGCCTGGATCACCTCCGGGGAGTACCCGATCAACATCAACATGGGCACGAAGATCGGCGCCGTCACCGCCCACTGGGCCGAGGCGCTCCCCAGCATCAGGTTCACGAAGCAGCACACCAGGATGAAGAACACGAAGATGATCGGCCCCGTCAAATCGGCGGCCTGCAAGAACTCCGCCCCCAGCACCGCCGTGATCGCCCCCAGCTGGGTCCACCCGAAGAAGGTCACGAACTGGGCGGCGAAGAAGACCAGGACGATGTAGAGCCCTAACGAGCTCATCGCCGAGCTCATCCCCTCGATCACGTCCCGGTCGCTCTTGATGGTCCCGGCCACCGCCCCGTAGACCACTCCGGGGACGAAGAAGAAGATGAAGATCAGGGTCACCATCCCCTGCAAGAACGGGGAGTTTAGCACCTCCCCGGTCTCGGGGTTGCGGAGCACTCCCCACTCGGGGACCACCGAGAGGGCGAAGAGGCAGCTTACGGCCACCACGGCGATCAGCGCCCACAGCAGCGCCTTCTCCTCGGTCTTCGTCAAGGGCTCCAGCGCCCGATCGTCATCGGCCCCCAGGGAGGCGAACTCGGGCTGGAACTCCCCCAGCCGAGGCTCCACGATCTTCAGGCTCACCACGGTCCCGGCGATGGTGATGAAGAAGGTGCTCACCATCATGAAGTACCAGTTCACCGCCGCGTGGACCGTGTACTCCGGGTCGATCAACATCGCCGCTTCCTGGGTGATCCCCGCCAGGAGGGGATCGATGGTCCCGATCAAGAGGTTCGCGCTGTACCCGGCGCTCACCCCGGCGAAGGCCGCCGCCATCCCCGCCAGAGGGTGGCGGCCCAGGGCCAGGTACACCACCCCGGCCAGGGGGATCAGCACCACATAGCCCGCCTCGGAGGCCGTGTTCGAGATCACGCCGGCGAAGACGATCACCACGGTGATCAGGTTCTTCGGCGCCTTCAGCACCAGAAAACGGATCGCCGTGCTCAAGAGCCCCGAGTGTTCCGCCACCCCCACGCCGAGGAGCGCCACCAGGACCGTCCCCAGGGGCACGAAGGTCACGAAGTTGTCCACCAGGTTCGTCACGATCCGGCGCAGCCCGTCGCCGTTGAGCAGGCTGATGGCCTCGATCATCCCGTCGTCGGATCGCCCCGGCGCCCCCTCGGGCCTGGGATCGACCACGCTGAGCTCGAAGTACCCGGCCAGACCGCTGACCAGCACCACCCCCAGCGCGAAGAGCGCGAAGAGGGTCACCGGGTGGGGCAAGAGGTTGCCCAGCCACTCCACGAAGTCCAAAAACCGCCCGAAGAGCCCCGTTCGCTCTTCGCTGCTCTCGGGGCTCTCTTCCTCGACGCTCATCCCTTCAGGTGTCCCCACTTCTTCAGATCTTCCACGGTCTCCAACAAGGTCTCCTGGATCGGCCGATAGGTCAGATCCAGCACCTTCTTGCTCTTCGTGCTGTCAAACTGCGGGACCCTCCCCACGTGGGTCCGCAGGTAGGAGCCCGTGCCCCCGGGCTGAAAGTAGGACAGGAGCTTCACGGCGTAGTCCCCGAAGGAACAGGCCATGTTGAGGCTGGGCAGCTTGTAGCCCTCGTCGTAGCCCCCCTCTTTCAGGGTCTTGACCACCTCCTCCATAGGCACCTGATGTTCCACGCAGATGAACCGGCCTGAGGCGTCGCCGTTCTCCATGGCCAGGATATGAGCCCTGGAGACATCGCGGACGTCGACGATCCCCCAGGTGATGCTGATGATCCCCGGGTATTCTCCGCTCAGAAGGTCGACAAGGATCTTATTGGACGTGTTTAACGACGCGCTGATCGAGGGGCCCATGATCACGTAGGGGTTGATCACCACCAGATCCAGCTCGGGGTGATCTTCGGCCATCTTCCAGGCTGCCCGCTCCGCTTCGGCCTTGGACAGGTAGTAGGGGTTGCGGGTCAGGGTGGACTTCTCGTTCCAGTCCTCCTCGGTGAGCACGTGATCGGCCTCGGGCTCGTCGGTGATCGCCGCCATCGAAGAGGTCACCACCACCCGACTCACCCCGGCCTTTAAAGCGGCGTTCAGGACGTTGCGGGTCCCCTCTACAGCGGGATCCACCAGATCCTTCTGCGGGTCCTTCACATCCATCACATAGGGGCTCGCCGTATGAATACAGGCGTCGCAGCCCTGCAGGGCCTCGTCGAAGGAGCCCTCTTCCAAGAGCTGGCCCTTGTGGAGCGAGAGGTGGTCGGCGGCGCCGGGGAGCTCCGTCAGGAAGGAGTACTTCTCTGCCTTCGATGGGTCTCGTACGGTTCCCCGCACGGTGTAGCCCTGGGCCAGGAGATCGGCGACGATCTGAGATCCCACGAAGCCCGAAGCCCCGGTCACGCAAACGGTGTCGCTAGTGGACATATCTGCTCCAAATCCAGAGAAATTCGAGATGGCGAGGCTACCACTCCAGGATCGGTAGCGCCAACCCAACATGGAGGCCGACGGCGGTGTGGTAGAATCGCTCCGAGGTCCCCTCCACGGTCCGGATCAAGGGCACCAGATCCCGGTCGAACCGGGCCTCCAGAGTCATTCGGCCGAACCCGAGATCGAAATCGGCCCCGACGCCGGCGGCGATCCCCAGGGTGAGCCGGCGGACCTCGTCGTCGCTGGCGGGACGCCGCCACCCCGTGTCCGTGGTTCGGTTGCGCCGCCCCAGAAAGATCGACGCCGTGGGGCCCGCCGTGGCGAAGAGGGCCCACTGCTCCTGGCGCAAGAACCTCAGGCCTGCCACCACCGGGATCTGAAGGACGCTGTAGTCCGTGATCAGCGTGGAGGTGGGCACTTCCTGGTCTTCTTCTACCTCCGCAAAGGGCGACGACACTGAGGCGGTCATTCCCCTGGGGGCGTAGATCACCCCGAGGTGGGCTTCCAGGAGATCGCCGACGATCTCCGAGGAGACCTGCACTCCGCCGCCGACCCCGAGCTTCCGGTCAAAGGGGTTCGCCCCTCCTGTGACCGCCACCGACGAGAACGCACCCACTCCGGCGCCCCCCACAAGGAGCGTCCGCCCCTCGTCGCCATCGTCGGCCTTGGCCTCGGGGACACCGACGGCAAAGACCAACACCAACACCGCTACGAGAGACGACAAGATCCGGGGGCGACTTCTCATGACGGGTCCAGGACCTGACCGAGGAAGAGGATCGCTCCCGAGCCGCCGTCGATCAGGAAGAAGGCGAAGGGTTCGTCGAAGGTGATGTCCTCAAAGGCGTCCGGATCGGGCATGCTCTCGATGCCAATGATCGCCGCTGTGGCCGCCGCCGCCTCCGTTCCCTTCTCGTCCACGTCGAAGGTCGCCTGGTGCACCACGTCGTGAAGGAAGAGATCTTCATCCCTTGAGATCGGCGTGAAGTCCGCGGTCTCGGCGTCGAATGCTCGCTCCAGGCCCAGGTCGATCAGGCTCTCTCGCAGGCCCGTCGGGACGTCCAGGGAGAACCGGGGCAGCCCCAGCCGCACCTGGCCTGAGTCGAGCTCCTCTCGCAGCTCGGCGAAGGAGGCCGCCGTCAGCCCCGTGAGAAACTCCGGCACCCTCTGGCGTTGAGGCGCCACCATCAGGAGGATGAGGTCGGCCCCCTCGTAACCCAGCTCTACGGCCTCGAAGCGGCTATTCTTCAGGTACCGCATGGACCCCTCTCGGCGCATCATCGGCACCTCCACGGTGGTCCCCGCCGCCGTGGTGAACGGCTCGTCCCGCGTGTCGGACTCCTCAAACGGGACCTGCCAGGAGGCCTTCACGTAGAGGGCATTCACCGCCACCAGCCGAGTCAGGTTCGAGAGAATGCCCCGGGGCAAGAGTTCGTCGATCAGGTCTCGAGTCTGGGCCGCCACCCACTGATTGATCAGGCCTCGGGCCCCCTCGGCGTCGGAGATGTAGTCCACCTCCCTCATCTCCGATCCGTACGATTCTTCCAGGGTGTTCAAGAAGTCGATCCCGTAGGACATGCCCATCTGGACCCACAGGGAGTTTGCCACCAGCACCGTCGGGCCCTCTTCGCCTCCGTCCATCACCACCTGGGAGATCAGGTCGCCATAGGCGTCGTGGATATTGGCCGCGTCGGCGTCGAAGAAGAGCACCTCGTGGAACTCCTCCTGGGTCGGGCCCCGGGTTCCGGCGCTGACCATCGCCAACGTGGTGGCGATACTAAAAGGGGAGAAGACCTGGTTCTCACCGCTGTCGAGCTCACCCATCAGGGAGAACGCAAAGGCGTTCACCGCCGTGGCTGCATCCCCGTACGCCTCTGACGGCTCGGGCTCCTCTGCTGCTGGCGTGGTGCATCCCACCCCGAAGGCAAGGGAGAGTAGAACCGCCAGCCAGCTCGCCATTGATCTCTTCACAAGGTCCTCCATACTCAGCGTCGTCATCACCGGCTCCGACCCTACGTCGTGGGCACCATCTGCGCAACGACCACCGGGCCGACGAATCCCGGTTCTCCACCGACAATGTGTTGCGCGAACCCATCAATTGTATTAGGGAGAGAGAGGTCGATTGGCGGTGAATTCTTTCGCGTGGTCTGTGATGAAAAAAGAGATTATCCAAGGTATCGGGATCGGGTTGGTGCTGGTCGTGGCCGTGGTGCTGGCCGGTAGCTTCGTCGGATTCTCATGCTCCATCTACGAACCCAGCCCGCAACGACAGGCCGAACTCCGTGGTGAGGAGTACGTGCCGGCCGCCGAAGAGGCTCCGGCCGAGGAAGAGGCCCCCGCCGAGGAAGAAGCCGAAGAGGCTCCCGCAGAGGAAGAGGCTGAGGCCGAAGAGGCTCCCGCAGAGGAAGAAGCTGAGGTCGAAGAAGAGGCCCAAGAGGCCCCTGCCGTGGAAGAACCCGAGGAAGCTGAGGCCCCCGAAGAAGAGCCCGCCTCCGGCGAGGAATGAGCCAACTATTCTTGGCTCACCACGGGCAGTCGTGTTACCTTCTGTACGACGAAACTCCGACTCTTGGCAGACACCATAGAACCCCAGTGCTCGTTTTGGGTCGGTCCCGCACTTTTCGGCTCCTCGGTCTAGTAGGCATCTCCCTTGTCTGACGCGGCCCGTGAATGGTCAAAATTTGGTCGCTACGCCCTCCTGCAGAAGATCGGCAGCGGTGGGATGGCCGAGATCTACCGAGGAAAAACCTTCGGGGCGGCGGGCTTTGAGAAAGAGTTCGCCATCAAGCTGATCCTTCCCAGCCTCGTCGACGACACCGAGTTCGTCGAGATGTTCATCAACGAGGCCAAGATCGCCGTCAGCCTCTACCACGCCAACATCGTCCAGGTCTTCGACCTCGGGGAGATCGACAACCAGTACTTCATCGCCATGGAGTACGTGTACGGAAAAGATCTCCTCGATGTCCTGGCCCGATGTGCCGAGATGAACATCAAGATCCCCTTGAACCTGGTCCTCTTCATCGCCATGGAGATGCTCAAGGGCCTCGACTTCGCCCACCGGGCCAAGGACCCCTTCGGGGAAGATCTGAACATCATTCATCGCGACGTCAGCCCCTCCAACATCCTCCTCAGCTACACCGGTGACGTGAAGGTCGGGGACTTCGGGGTCGCCAAGGCCGCCGTCCAGAGGACTCTCACCGAGAGCGGGACCCTCAAGGGCAAGGTGGGCTACATGAGCCCCGAACAGGTGATGGGCGAGGCCATCGACTCCCGCAGCGACGTGTTCAGCGCCGCCATCGTCCTCTTCGAGGCCCTCAGCATGAGTCGCCTCTTCGTGGGGAACTCCGATCTCGACGTGATGCTCAAGGTCCGGGACGCCGACATCGAGCCCAACCTGAAACGGGCCGGGCCTTTCCCCGGTGACCTCACTGAGATCATCCGGAAGGGCCTCGCCAAGCATCGAGAAGATCGGTTTCAGACCGCCGGCGAACTCTACCAGGCCCTGGTGGACTTTTGCTTTCAGCACGCCATCAAGGTCACAGGTAGCGATCTCTCCAACTTCATGCGTCGCCTCTTCGCCAAAGAGATCGAGGAAGAGAAGAGCCAGCGCCGTTCCGAGCCCGGTGGGGAAGCCATCGGACGGGAGTCCGTGGAAGCGACACCTCCCGAGGTGGGAAGTCAAAAGGTGGACAGCCCTCTTGCTCGGGAGGAAACAGCATTAGCTCTTGGGGAGGATGATACCGATGCTGCGTTGGCAGAGGATTCAGAGAGGGAGTCCAAGACCGACGAAAAGAAGTATCGGTATCGCGACCACAGCGGATTGATCTTCGGTCCCATGGGTCCCGCCACCCTGGCCGATCTCCTCCGGGTTCGCCGGCCCCGTCCCGACGATCACCTCTCCATCGCCGAGGGGCTCTGGACTCGCCTCGATGAGGTCGAAGACCTCCAGGAAGTGCTGGATCCCAAGCCCCGCCGGTCTCCCAAGAAGGCCACCAGCCCGGGGGCTACCGAAAAGGCCAAGACCCCGTTGGAGACCAACGTGATCCGCGATGTCCGCCGGGCGATCGCTCAGATGGAAGAGGAGAGCTTGGCCCGACACGACGACAGGGACCCGTCGCTCACCTTTAGCCTCCCCGACGAGAAGAACCACGGACTCGGTAACTCCTCCACCGATCTGGCGCCGCCGCCGGTGATGAAGAAGGTCAAGGGAGAGCCGAGTTCCCCGGCCTACCAGACCGCGCCGTCCATGTTCACGAACCTGGACTTCACGGACTCCAACTTCAAAGAACTCAAGGAGCAATACGCCAGCTACGAGGGGGATCTCGGCGACACCTACTTCGCTCGGATCCTCGCCAGGCTCCACCTGGCAAAATGTACGGGCCGGCTCTTCGTCACCGACAGCGAGGCAGAGAAGTCGATCTTCTTCCGCAATGGCGAGCCCATCTTCGTCCACTCCAATCGCAAGTCCGAGCTCTTGGGCAACTTCCTGCTGGAGCGGGACCTGATCACTGAGGCCCAGCTCTCCGAGGCCCTGGAGCGACTCAGCGAGTGGGGTGGCCGCCTCGGCGACGCCCTGGTGGCCATCGGCGCCATCCCGGCCCATAGCATCTTCGAGTACCTCTCTGCCCAGATGAGCGAGAAGCTCCTGGAGATCTTTACCTGGGAGGGGGGCTACTACGGCTACTACGAGAACCAGGAGCCCGACACCCAGGGATACTCCTTAGACCTCGATACCTACGAGGTCATCGTCGAAGGGTGTCGAGAGCGCATGGATCTCGAGCGGGTTCGAAAAGCTTATCAAAGCCGATCCTTTGTCAGTATCTTCCCCAACGATCCCAAGCCCTTCAGCATCGATCTCCTCGGTCTTCGAGCTCGGGAGCTTCGGGTCTACCACCAGCTCCAGGCCGGCGAGACCCTCCGATCCTTGCTGGGGAAGTTCGAACACGAACTTCACGAGACCGTGTATCGAACCATCTTCCTGCTTCACCAGGTGGAGATCATCTCCTTCGAGGTGACCGAGAAGGTCGATCTTCCGTCCCTGCGGTTTCCCCAGCAGGCGGAGTGACTATCGGGAGGCCCCGTTGAGCTTCGGGAGCCCCGCCAGGGCCCGAAAATAGCTCGCCGTCGCTGTCGCCGGATCCGGGGCGCCCAGAATCCCCCCCACCACAGCTATCCCGAAGGCTCCGGCCTCCACACAGTGTCGGGCATTTTCCGGCGTCACTCCGCCCAGGGCATACACCGGGGTGGTCACCGGGAGATCCGTGAGGGCCGACAGCGAAAGCGCCGGGCCATACCCCGGCTTGGAGAGGCTCTCAAAGAACGGCCCCAGGGTCGCGAAGGCCACCGGGGGGCCGGGCACCTCTTTTGGACGATGCGCCGATTGGCCCAGGACGAGCGAGTGTCCGGCCACCTCCCGAACCTCCCGGGGCGTCAGCCCGTCGGAGGGTAGGTGCACCCCATCGGCGGCCAGGATCACCGCCAGATCGGCCCGGCGATGGACCAGAAAGAGGCCTCCCACGGAGGCCACCATCGCCGCGATCTCTCGACCCAACCGCAGCGCTCGGCCGTCGGAGATCCCCTGGGCCCGCAATGACACCATCCGTCCTCCTCCGCTGAGGTACCCCCGCACAGCCTGCACCAGATCGACACCGAGGCCATCGGCCGTGGCCACGTCGGCGATCAGGTAGAGGGGATCCTGGCGAGGGTCAATCTCCCCCATGACGGATCAGCCCCTCCACCGGCGACGAGGCGCTGGCGTAGAGTCGGCGAGGAATTCGCCCCGACCGATAGGCCAGACGGCCCGCCTCGGTGGCCAGTCGAAAGGCCTTCGCCATGGTCGCCGGGTGCTCCGCTCCGGCGATGGCCGTATTCAGGAGCACCCCGTCGCATCCCAGTTCCATCCCCAACGTGGCGTCCGATGCCGTCCCGACCCCGGCGTCCAGTACCATGGGCACCTCCAAAAGATCCCGGATGATCCGAAAATTATAGGGGTTGCGGATCCCCATACCGCTGCCGATAGGCGACCCCAGGGGCATCACCGCCGCGCAGCCGATGTCCTGGAGCTTCCGGCACAGGATCGGATCATCGTTGGTATAGGCCATCACTACGAACCCGTCGTCCACCAGGGTTCGGGCCGCTGACAGGAGCTCTTCTCCATCGGGCAGGAGCGTCTCGTCGTCGGCGATCACCTCCAGCTTGATCAGATCCGTCTCCAGGGCTTCCCGAGCCAAATGGGCGGTGAGCACGGCGTCTCGGGCCGTGAAGCATCCGGCTGTATTCGGCAGGATCGTGAACCGATCGCCCAGGATCTCCAGAAGCCCTGCCTGTTGGGAGGCCTCCACATCGAGCCGTCGCAGCGCCACGGTCACCACCTCGGCTCCGCTCGCCGCCAGTGCATCCAGGAGGACCTGATAGTTCGGATATCCCGCGGTCCCCACCAGCAGTCGACTCGAAAACTCGTAGGGGCCTACCTTCCAGGTGTCACTCATCGTCAGCCTCCCTGCGTGGCGCGAAGGATCTCTACTCGATCTCCTGCGGTGAGCCCTTGGTCCTCCCAGCTTCCCCGGGGAATCACGGCGTCGTTCACCGCCACCGCTACCCCTCGGGCCGCCGGGACCTCCAATCGATCCAGAAGCTCGGAGAGGGTCGTCGGCGGATCTTCGTCGAAGCTGCGGGTTTCACCGTTGATCTTGAGGTCCATCGATTCTTCTCCCGTGGCGAGGATTCGTCTGTGAGTGTAAACGCACCGAGTCCCGGCGTCCACGCCCACGGGCCACCAGATTAGTAGCCTCCCGGCCGATCCCCGTTTAAGCTGTGCTCATGAGTAAGACCCCTCCACCCGATCAGGGGGTAGAGACCCCGTCCGACGACCGCTCCATGGGTCGCCGTATGGGATTTGCCGCCCTACTCCTCTCGGTGAGCATCTTCCTGAGCAAGATCCTGGGGTTCTTGCGGGACGCCGTGATCGCCTACCTTCACGGCGCCGGGCTGACCACGGACGCCTACTTCGCGGCCTTCCAGCTCCCGGACTTGATGAACTACTTCCTGGTCGGCGGCACCCTGTCGATCACCTTCATTCCCCTCTTCTCGGCCTACATCGCCCGCGACGACGAAGAAGGAGCCTGGCGACTCTTCTCCACCATCGCCAGCACCATGGGGACAGTCCTGGTGGTGATGGCCGCCCTGGCCTGGATCTTTACCCCCTGGTTCGTCTCCGTCTACTTCCAGGGATTCACCGACCCCGATCAGATCGATCTGGTCGTCACCATGACCCGGATCGTGATCCCCGCTCAGCTCGCCTTCTACTTCGGCGGCC
This sequence comes from Myxococcales bacterium, assembly GCA_007120035.1. GTDB lineage: Bacteria > Myxococcota_A > Bradymonadia > Bradymonadales > Bradymonadaceae > SKON01. The sequence goes on along the minus strand of SKON01000106.1, from coordinate 2,969 downwards.
TGATCCAGGGGTCTCTCTTCGTGCGAGAGGTCTTCTGGCCCGCCGCGGTGGCCCCCCTGATCTACAACCTCTGCATCATCGCCTTCGGGATCGCCCTGGAACCCACCCTGGGGATCCGGGGCTTCGCCATCGGCGTCGTCGTGGGAGCGTTCTTGGGACCCTTCCTGATGCCTTACCTGGCGGCCCGCAAGGAGCTGGTCTTCCGGTTCCGTTTCGCCCCCACGGACAAGGACTTTCGGGCCTTCATCATCCTGACCTTGCCCCTGATGATCGGCGTCAGCCTGGTCACCGTCGACGAGTGGTTCCTCCGGTACTTCGGTGCCATTCAGGGAGAAGGGGCCATCACCTGGCTCCACAACGGCCGAAAGCTGATGCTCCTGATCTTCGCCGTCATCGGCCAGGCCGCAGGCCAGGCCGCGCTGCCCTACCTCTCCCGGCTCTACCATGAGGGCAAGGAGGCCGAGATGGGCCGGATGCTCGCCAACAGTCTTCAGCGGGTGGCCTTCCTCTCCCTGGTGGGCACCGCCGGCCTCCTCAGCGCCGCCTACCCCATGACCTTCCTGGCTTTCCGCCGCGGCGAGTTCACCGCGGCCGACGCCGAGATCACCGCTCTACTCCTCTGCCTCTTCGCCCTGGGACTGGTGGCCTGGAGCGTCCAAACCCTGGCGGTCCGGGGGTTCTACGCCCGCAAGGACACCCTCACCCCCATGGTCATCGGCACCGTCACCGTCGTCCTCGCCATCCCCGTCTACCTCTTCCTCCACGACACCTACGGCGTCCCCGGCCTGGCCGCCGCCACCTCCATCGGCATCACCCTCAACGCCGTCGCCACCATCTTTGTCTACCGGTGGCGCAAGGGAGAGCTCCCCCTGACCCCGGTGCTGGCCGGCTGCGCCCGCGGCCTCCTCCACGGCGCACTCGCCGGGGCCGCCGCCTACGCCGTCTACCTCCTCCTGCGCCCCGACGACCTCGACGCCGGCTTCCTCGCCCTCACCCTCCTCCTGACCGCTATGGCCACCGCCTTCTTCGCCGTCTTCGCCGCCACCACGACCCTCCTCAAGCCCCCCGAAATGGACGTGGTCTGGCAAAAAATTCGCCGCCGGATCCCCGGCTAACCCCGGGGGAACCACCGAAGGTTCGGGCGGCCCGGACCAGCCCCCCGACTCCCTGGGGAGCTGGCCCGTTCAGACGCCGATCCGGTGCAGGGCCCGCTGTACCTGAGCGATATAGCTGTCACCGAAGAGGCAGACGTGCACCAGCAGGGGGTAGAGATTGTAGACGTGGCGCCGGTGATCGAAGAACTCGGGTGCGATGGTCCGGTGGTGAGCGTATCGATCGAAGAAGGGGTCGCCGAAGGTGTGGAAGAGGGTGATGAAGGCGAGCTCCACCTCGGGGTCGCCGTGGTAGATGGCGGGGTCGATGAGTGCGGCGAGCCGGCCCTGGTGGAAGAGGACATTGCCGCTCCAGACGTCGCCGTGGAGGAGCGCGGGGGTGACCGAATGGGGCAGGTGGTCGTCGAGGTCCTGGGCCAGGCGTTCCAGGCGGCGGCCGGTCTTCTTGTCCAGGCGGCCGGCGTCGATGCACCGCCGGGTCATGGGTAGGAGCCGGGCCTCGGCGAAGAACCGAGGCCAGGAGGTTATCTGGGGGTTTGGTTGCGGTAGGGAGCCGATCAAGGTGTCTCGATGGAGACCGAAACGGGGGGCCTTGATCCCGTGGAGGGCGGCCAGGGCGTCGGCGGCCTCTTCTTCGCCGCGACGACCGCCGCGGCCGTCGTTCTCGATGTAGTCCATGACCAGGATCGACGGCTCGCTGTGGAGCACGGCGGGCACGGGGAGCTCGCTCTCGGTGGCCAGGTACTGAAGCATGAAGGCCTCGATGTCCAGAGCTGGAGTCGGCCCGCTGTCGACCTTGATGACCACCGGGTGGTCGGCTGCGCGGGCGGCGTAGACCTCGGCCACGCATCCGCCGCTCAGGGGCTTGATCCCTGAGAGGCGGCCGAGGGCGGCTTCGATGGTTTGTCGGTGGTCTATTCTCATCGGTCTACTCCTCCGTTCAGAGTACATGCCTGGGGGCGGTTCTGAAACGTAGGGGAGGTTCGATGGAGGGCGGGGCGGCGCGGGACGACCCCCGGGGGTTCGCAACGGGTCATTTCCAAGCATAGTACAGGACTCCCACGGTCTACCCCCGGCTGAAGCCAGGGGCTGGAGTGGGCAGGGCTCCGCTGGGGTCATGACCCCGCTCCGCCTTAGATGTTTCGGAGCTCGTCGACAACCCGAGAACCAACCCGGTGCGGAGTTCGACGGTGCCGGAATGAATCCGGGTCTGGTTCGGAACGACTCCGTTGTGGAGAACATCTCAGGCGGAGCGGGGTCATGACCCCAGCGGAGCCCTGCCCACTCCAGCCCCTGGCTTCAGCCGGGGGTGGACCGTGGGAGTCCTGAACTGTTAACGGAAATGACCCGCCGCGAACCGCGGCGATCCGGTGTCCTTCGCCGCAAACCGCGACGATCCGGTGTCCTTCGCCGCCCCCGTAAACCCCGACGTTTCGGAACCGCGACCCCGTCGCCCCACACGCCTCGCGTTGCCATGGCTCTTCCCGTAGACTGGTCGTCGTCGAAACACAACCCGTCGTCTTCCGTGCCCCCCAAGAGGCTCCCAATGTGTCCTCGGTATCTCCCCATCTTCCTGAGCGTCTCCCTCTCTCTTCTTCTCTTCGGCTGTGACGATGAGCCGTCGGCCGTGGACGAGGCCGACGCCGAGGCTTCGGAAGACGCCGACCCCCAGGAGGACACCGACCCTGGTGAGCCGGATACCGACCCTGGGGAGGCCGACGCCGACCCTGACGACCCGGACACCGACGAGCCGGGGCCGACCTATGACTGCGACAACCCCCACCCGAACTGGCTCTTCTGCGAAGACTTCACCTACGGCGACGGCGACTACGAGACCTGGTTTGATCACTCCGAGTT
>SKON01000323.1 GCA_007120035.1 Myxococcales bacterium | reverse complement strand
GAGAGAGAGAGAGAGAGAGAGCACTTCGCGTGCCAGTCTTCCTGATTGCAACCGTAACCTTTTGTTTTTCGGGCTGTGACACACCCGATGAGGACAGACAACCAGAATCCGACGACCGTCAAGCCCCACTGGTCCTCAGTGATTTCCGGGACGTAGACCAAGCACAAGGCCAATGGCAACATGTAACCCATGCTGTGGACCATCAACGACAGATTCTTCTCCTTCAATCTGCGTTGGCACTGCGAGGAATAGCTGGAATCGGGGGTGACCGTTTCTCAGGTCCTGACTGTCGTGTCTATTCCGGAATCAGTGCATCCGGGCTGCTGACATCGAGCACTCGATTGGTTACCGCACATCACGTGGTCGCAAGCCGCGTCGACCAAGAGCAGATCCCGGTCTACTTCGAGGCGACCTTTACCCAGCAGCAAGAGCTTCAAGACTCCTTCGTTCAGGACGCTGATGCAAACGGCTTCCCGTTGGTGTATTTCGATCGGGCATTGCCCTATCCGACTAAGTTCACGACCCCGGTTGAGAACCCTCTCCTCGCGAACCGACTCTCTCAACTGGGCCTGAATTTGAGTCGAACCGCCCGACGGACGCTTCGTGGGCCGTGGCACTTCGGGGTTCAAGATGATGATTTTCCCGCTGTATTGACGGCATCAGGCCGACTTGACGTTGCTGTGCTCGAGGCTCAACATCGTTCTCTTCCTTTCCATCCGAATGTCAGCCCCGATGATTGGAGATATCTCAGGACCGGTAGCCTTCCCCCACTTGCTCCGGGCGTTTTCTTTGACTATCGCCCGTTCCGAAGCCTGTCATATTGTCCGACAGAACTTGATGAGGACTATAGTTGCCCCGAACCACTCGCTCATGGCGAAGGCTTGCTTCCGCAAAGTCCGAGGGATCCCTCAGGAGATCCACCCACACCACTTTGGCTGCTTCACCACAACGAGTATCCAGAAGACCGTGAGACAAACGTCCGTGCGCTCCGGACTAACATAGTATCCAACCCGTTTCCTTATCTGATTGATGGTATCCCTGACGCAAGTGGTGTCGAAAAAGGAGTGCGCTGGTCAGACCCTTATTCGGGATTCGTCGAGGTCTGCACTTCTGATGGATTGGTACCATTCGAGTACGGGGACCAGTTTGACGTAACCCTCGATTCATTTGGTGGAAGCAGCGGAGGAGCATTGTTTCATCCTCATCGATTCGTTCAAGGAAATGGGGTCCGTGAAAGCAGCCACCGCATCTACCCTCATGCCGTAGCAGTCGCGATCAGTAACGCGCCACCACCCAGCATTTATGCCGAATGGGGGCTACCCCAAGCAGACAACCTCGACCACCTGAACGTCATGGCCGCCGCCAGCGAGGCCGTCTCACGCCGCTCTCAGTATGACCAGGCGACCGAAGACGAAGACGACGCTTCGAAACCAACCCCTATTCAGCCCGAAGGCGATGGTGGTCCGGCGTGCATCATCTACGATGACGACAGGAATTGTGTGCAATACAAGCGAACCATCGTCGACAACCACGCCTATCCGATGCCATCCGCCCTCCTCCCCTACCGATACCCGGAAGGGATTGATCCCGACGACGTAGACGCCGACGAGGCTCTTCATGAGGAGGTAACAAGTTCGGAGAACGGTACTAATCGCAGGTGGGTTGGCTGTGCTGTCTCTCACAGCCCATTCACGGAAGATGAGGACGGGATGCGCATCAACGCTGGTCTTGGCGTCGGATTCTTTGGCTCCCTTCGTTACAACCCGCACAATTCCGAGGATGTCGCTGACGATGGCTCAGTCGTGGGCTATCTCCGAATGATCTGTGCCCCGTGGTCATCTGTTCCCTTCGTTTCCAACTGGCTCTTTCTCCAAACCATCGGAACCTCCTACAGCAACACTTCACGTGATACAGCTTTATTCCCTGGCCGTTTTGGGTCACTCGCAGAAGCATTAGTAACGGTTGGGGAGATTCGAAACCAAGGGGATGTTGCGACCGTGCGTCCTCTCTCAATGAAGACCTGCCCTCCCAACTACTTCTTACGGGGTGTTGCCTTTCACTCCCGGAAGAGCCCATCCGGCTCAGAGCGCGTTTTGGCCGGTATTCGTACTCTCCATTGCCAGCGTTCCAACAACCCTCATGATCCGTCAGAGACCATTCCTGACACCATCGACGTCGATCTCTATGGCGAAGACGTCAACTCCTGCTGGCACTCCATTGGCGAACAGTGCTTTTCTCTGGGACAGCAGATTGGATGGTCGCGCCCCGTCCAACTACCCTCTTGTCGTGACGTTTCATACCCAGAAGACTGCCATGCCTTTACACGCTGCCCCGACGGGCAACTGGTTGATGGATTTTCGTACTGGCGAAACGCGGAGGGCCTTATCACGTCATTTCACATCTCCTGCATCGAGGAGCCAGGATGAATCGCTCTCTACTCTGCATCGTCATCGTGGTCTGTGCAGCCTGCGCCACTCACGACGCCGATCCTGCAGGCGAATGGGGCTTCGAAGACCCTCCCGACGAAGAAGCGCCTGCCCCGGAAGCCTCACCACTGCCGGAAGCCACGCCTGACGAACCTGACGTCGAACCCACTCCAGATCGGACCTGTCCCACTCCCGATCTTCGCCACTGGGACCCGGAAGAGTTTGATCTGGAACTCTTTCGCTACTTTTCCTGCATTCATCCTCCCAACCAGAACGTCCTCTTCTCTCCTGCTCTGGCTCGCCAGACCCTCATCGAGTTCGCTGAAGACCAGGGGGGAGCAGAGGGAGAAGAGATCGCCCTACTCCTGGGATACCCGAACCTTCGGGAGGCCACCGCCGCGATCGCGGCCTATCGAGCGTCGCTCCTCGCGCGAAGGCCTCGCGCCGCCGAGGGGCTTCGAATGCACGACCTTCGCCGGGTGGAGTATTCCATCCCTGACGTGGCCGATGACCGCCTTCAAGAAGCCCTGAGCGTGGAGTTCTTCTCCCCCGACTGTCAGGCCGGCGAATGCTCCTTTGTCCCCGACCACGAGCGGTGGTCGGAAACCTTTCTCGACGAGCTCCCCCCACCGGGCGACGACACTCACCGCGCGATAGTCCTCCGCGGCCAGTGGGAGTACGACGGTGTTCGCTACACTCCCAGAGGCTTTGACTTTCAAGTCACTCAGGCTGGCGTGATCCCAACACGCCGCATTCTGCAACGCACCCAGCGGGCAGCAAGAACGGAGGACCTCTGGCTCCTTGAATTACCTCTCGTCGGCGGAGAGGTCTCGGTGTTCCTCCTGTGGTCCGAGCTGACTCCCGATCAGATCCTCCAGGGTCTCACCACAGCGGAGCTCAAGGAACTGATCAGTGGGATAGACGAACCACCGTCTTATCCTCATATCGTACATTTCCCGGAGTTCGATCTCTCTCAAACACTAGAGATCGGAGTCCCTCTGAATCTGCCCCAGCACCTCCCAATCGCGGGCCGTGTTTCCGCTGACACCGATGGCCTCACCTTCCCATCCCCTCTAGTGCTGGATTCCAAGATCGAGGAGAGTAGTGGGAACCAACATCTACTCGGTCAGAGCCGTGAAGGCGCCGAGTTTCGCGATCCCTTTCTCTTCATTGTCTACGACCACCCCACCGAATCGATCCTCTACCTGGGCCGAGTCGCCCGACCGGTGCGATTCAGCGACCCCGACGACTTCTGGGCGAAGTAGGCCAAACCGAAGCCACCAAACCTCTACATACCCGTTTCACCTCCCATGGTCATCGCCCCCTCCACGATCCGAATCCCCGCATCGCCCGTACGGTCCGGTGGTCGCCCCAACGCCAACCCCGAGTGTGAACGAAGACACATGAAGCGCCCCCTTCCAGGGGGCTGGCGCGAAGCGCCTGGGGGTGGCCCGCGTCGCCCCGACGGTCGCCGGAACATTGGGATTGGCGGCGGCATGGACGATTCCGCCGCGAACCCCTTCGTCATGCCCTCCGCGCACTGAGGGCCACTCCCGGGAGAATACTGCCCCTCAGTCATCCTCCCCATGAACCCCCAGAATCTCCGTCGGCACCGACGTCAAGCTCAGCCCGATCGAGAACGCTCGCTCCCCGTCGACCTCCACATCAGCCAGGTGGCTGATCCCGGCCAGCATGTCGCAGAGCTGCTGCTGCGCCAGAGCCTGGCACTCCACGGTCCCGGCCTCACAGGCGATGGCCACCTCTTCCTTCAAGCTGCAATGCCACCGATCCGCCGGCGCCGGCTCGTACGTATAGAAGACCTCCCCATCCTCCACGCAGG
>SKON01000097.1 GCA_007120035.1 Myxococcales bacterium | reverse complement strand
GCTTCAACCCTTCTGCACAGCATGACTTTTCTTACAAGCTCTTCTGCTGCTGCTGACCAGAACCCCTGAAACAGGGGCCCTGTCTGAATTCCTATGAACTTGTCAAAGACCGCATCGGTCTGCCCTCGTCGAAGGCGCTCCGAAGAGCGCTCCCGTCGAGCGGGCGGCGATCTATAAGACCACCGCTTGGTGACGTCAAGGACTTTTTTGAAAAAGTGTTTGAGACGTCTTGCACCGACTTACCGCTCCAATCAGCGGCCTCGTCGAGGGAGGCGGAATGTAGTGCCCGTTTGCTTTGTCGTCAAGGAGAATTTTTCTCTTTTTTTGACGACCCTGGAACGGGCGATTCTGCCTACCGTCCTTCCTCCAGGAGGAGGTCGGAGGGTCGCGCTTCGGGCCAGAAGCCTTCTGCGTCGACCGGAAGATGAATCTTAGTCACGAGGCGGAATTGGTCAAGGGGTTTTTTTCATTTTTTGGGGGTCTTTCTAAAAACCCCTTGCGTTTCAGGAGGATCAGGGATCGATCGCCCGGTCGTAAATCGCGATCCTGGTGGTCCCGTAACTCCGATCCTTGGTCAGGTCCCATCCTGGAAGGGCCAATACCTCCTCATCGGTGGAGGACTCCCAGACGATCCGAGCGTCCCCGGCGACGAGCTCCGGGGTAGTGGCGATGGCAGCTAAGGCTGCCGGGGCCAGCTCCGAACCATAGGGAGGATCGAGGAAGATCAGATCCACGGGCTCTCTCAGGGTGGGCCACGCCTCGTCGAAGGCCCGGGGGATCAGGGTCGCCCGATCGGCGACCCCGACGCGGTCGATGTTCTCGGCGATCGCTTCCCGGGCTTTCCGATGGATCTCAAAAAAGGTGCAGGTGGCGGCGCCCCGGCTCAAGGCCTCCAGGCCCAGGGCCCCCGTTCCGGCGAACCCGTCGACCACCCGTAGATCCTGCATGGACCCCAGGATCGAGAAGAGGGCCTCTCGCACCCGATCCGAGGTGGGGCGAGTGGCCTTACCGGGGGGCGATCGCAACCGACGACCCCGAGCTTTCCCGGCGATGATCCGCATGACTCTACCGTCGAAGGGCCTCGGCGATCCGTCGGATCCCTTCGGTGATCTCCTCTTCGCTCAGCGCATAGGAGAGGCGCAGATGCCCGGGGGCCCCGAAGGCCGATCCCGGGACGGCGGCCACGTGAGCGTCGTTCAGGAGCATCGCCGCGAGCTCCAGATCATCGGCGAACCCCTCGGCGCCCAGGAAACTGGAGAAGTCCGGGAAGGCGTAGAAGGCGCCCGTGGGCATCTCGCACTCCACGCCATCGATCTCCCGGAGCAGACCCACGATCAGATCCCGGCGACGACGAAATGCCTCCCGACGCCCGGCGATCTCTTCATCGGCGATCTTCAGCGCTTCCACGGCCGCGTACTGCACGATCGAGGTCGCGTTGGACGTGGACTGGCTCTGCAAGGTCCCCATCGCGGCGATCACCTCTTTTGGTCCGATGGCATACCCGAGCCTCAGCCCGGTCATCGAATAGGTCTTGCTGAATCCGTTGAAGGTGATCACCCGATCGGAGAGCTCGGGACAGACGGCCACCAGGTCGGGGGCGATCTCTCCGTCGTAGTAGATCCGATCGTAGATCGCGTCGAAGAGGACCACCACGTCGGGGAACCCCGCCAGGACCTTGCCGACGGCCCGAAGCTCCTCGGCGGTGTAGGTGCCTCCCGTGGGATTGGAGGGGGAACAGAGGATCAACCCCCGGGCCTGAGTGCGGGCCAGGGACTCGGTGAGCACTTCGGGGTCCAGCTTGTGGCCCCCCTCGGCGGTGGTGTTCACCAGGATCGGAGCCGCGCCGGCCAGATGAAGCTGGGCCGGGTAGCTCACCCAGCAGGGGGTGGGGATGATCACGGCGTCACCGGGATCAAAGAGCACCTGGGTGGCGTTGAAGAGGGCCTGCTTGCCGCCGACGGTGACGATCACCTCCGACGGATCCACCTCTCGTCCCCGATGAGCGTAGTCGGCGGCGATCCCCTGGCGAAGCTCGGGGATCCCCGAGGCCGGGGTATACCGGGTCTTGCCCTGGTCGACCGCCCGTTTCAGCGCCTCCTTCACCTCGTCGGGGGCGTCGAAGTCGGGCTCCCCGGCCCCGAACCCGATCACGTCGATCCCTTCCTTCTTCATGGCTTTGGCCCGGGCCGTAATCGCCAGGGTCGCAGAGGGCTCCACCCGTCCGATTCGCTCGCTCAACTTGATCACGATCGCTCCCTTCTAAGGAGTAGAAAATTTCTCAGTCAGTGCCGACTCCACATGAGGGGGCACCAATCCATGGACGTCACCGCCAAACCGAGCGACCTCTTTGACGAGGCCGGAGCTCACATAGAAATGAGTCTCCTCGGTCATCATGAACATGGTCTCGATCTCATCGTCGAGCTTCCGGTTCATATTCGCCATCTGGAGCTCGTACTCGAAGTCGCTGACCGCCCGCAGCCCCCGCAGGATCACCTGGCATCCGCGCTCCTTGGCGTAGCCCACCAAAAGCCCCTCGAAGGACTCGGTCTTCAACCGGTCTTCCCCGGGGAAGGACTCCCGGATCATGGCGATCCGCTCTTCCGTGGTGAACAAAGGAGTCTTACGCACGTTGATGGCAATGGCCACCACGATCTCGTCGAAGACCCGCAACCCCCGCTCGATAATACTGATATGTCCGTGTGTCAGAGGATCAAAGCTGCCCGGGTAGATCGCCGTTCGCTTCATCAACTACTCCCGTGCATCTCTTATCTTCGTTGAGACCACCCACTCGACTCAGTTGGGGCGGCAGTCCTCAGGGATCTCCGGCCACTGACCATCGGTGCACTCGAACGGATCGGGGCAATTCAGCGAGAACGGCGCGTAGAACTCGCAGAGACCGGTATCGCTGTTGCACTGCGCGGTGAAGCTGAAGCCATTCGGATCTTCAGCCCCCACGTCGCGGCAGTCCGAGCTGGACTCGCAGAAGAAGACATCGATGTTTCCGTCGCAAGTGGTGTCCTGACCATCGCACTGCTCCGGGATATCCAGGGGTGGATCGAGGGGATAGTCCTCGCCCAACTCATCGGGATCGCAGACCTCGGGCTGTCCATTGCTGTTGTTGGTGTTCGTGTTGGGCTGGTTTGGATCCGTGATATCTGTGAGCAAGACACAATATCCCTGGGCGGTATCACAGACGTACCGGGGACCGGTGCAGTCATTATCCGATTGACAGACGAACACCCCGCCCTGGCCGTGGTCAAAGTCCGTGGAACACCCGGCCCACATGCCGGAGAATCCGGCGACCAGGGCCACCAGGAAGTACGAGATCGTCTTTTTCATCACTGACTCCTGCCCTTGAAAGGGGCTCTCAGACGTTCAGAACCGAAGCCGGGCACCCACACCGGCGCCGTCGCGGTCGATTTGCGGCGAAAGTTCCACTCGCCGGAACCAGGGCTGCTCGTCGTCCTGGGCGACCTCGGTGTCATCTCCCCGGCTATCCAGAACAAAAAGGGTCACGCTGGTGGCGGCCAACACCCCGGCCAGCACATAGGAAATATTCGCCGTGGTCGCAGTCCCCTCCAGGTCTCGCTGATAGCGACGGGCTTCGACCTGGGTGAGATCCACGTATCGCCCATCATCATCCCGAGAGAACTCGTCGAGCTCGTCCTGGATGCCGTTGAAACGAATCCCGAAGAAGATTCCGCTCGCCAGCGCCAGACCGGAGAGACCGGCCGTGGTGAAGGCCATGACCGTCGTCACGTTGATGTCGGGCTCCTCGAAGCCTTCGTCGCCGGGACGACGGGTGCGGATCCCGAAGAGTTCGTTGACCCCGGGCTGCACCGCTTCGTGGACGGCGTTCATGTTTGAGAGGCCGGACCGAGAGAAGTAGGACACGAAGATCCGGTCTCGGACGTCGAAGTAGTCCATGTCCAACCGCAGGCCATCGTCGGTGCGCTCCACCCGGGCTTGCACCAGACGCTGCACGCCCCCGGCTCGACCGACGCCGGCCAGGCACAAGGGCTCCCGACTGCAGTAGTCGGCCTCTCGATCGATCAACGCCGGCAAGAGATCCCTGTCGCCGCTGACGTTGATGTTCGGGACGTTCCGCACGGCCTCCAGAACCACCCGCTGGAGTTCCTCTCGCTGGGCGTCGGACAGGGCGCCACCGGGCACGGTGACCACCCCGACGTCGAGGGCTGTCTCTTCCACAGGGTCCTCATCGAAGGCGCCGTCGTCGAAGACCATATCCTCGTCTTCGTCGATCTCATCCCAGTCGAAGTCGTCGTCGTCGAAGACCATCTCGTCGTCGAAAGACCACACCGTGACCGGCACGGCGACCAGGAGGAGCGCAATCCAGAGGGTCAGAATGCGTTGGATGTTCATGAAGCCTTCTCCGCAGGCTGTTCGGCTCAAGCGAGATCCGTCCCGATGACGGGGCTCCCAGAGGACTCTCTTGGGAGTAACACAGCAGGAAACGACCTGCAACAAAACCCGGGGACATCCCGCCACCTCTCTTCATCCCATGGTTGCCCCCTGCGAGCCCCGCGACTATAACCGCTTTTCGCGGCGTTCCGGACCGAGTCGAGACTTCCTGTGGAACACGAAGACCCCACCGAGAGGGGAGAAGAGGTGCCGGCCTTTGAGGACATGCTGCCTCAGGACCTCCCCGTCTTGGAGCAGGATCTGGCCGAAGCCTCCGAGGTGGAGCGAAATCTCCCGGCCCCGGCCCAGGAGACCGCCCTCGTGGAGCGGATGGTCCACCGTCCCCTGCCCTCGGCGATGCTCACACGCCTGGGCCGATGGGCCCGCCTGATCGTCAAACTCTTCTTCGGCCACGTACTCTTCGAGCGGCGATCCCAGGACACCCTCCGAGATGCCAACGAGTCGGGGACCGTGGTGTACGTGATGAAGTCCCACAGCCGCCTGGACTACCTCTACTTCAACCACGCCTTCTTGGAGCACGGCTTACCCCTGGCCCGGATCGCCAACGGGGTCAGCCTCCGCCCCTTTCGCCGGTTCTGGTCTCTTTTGACCCGCCCTTTTCGCCGGGCTCGGCTCTCGCCGGAGAAAGAGATGGAGGCCCTGGTCCGCCACGGACACTCGGCGTTTCTCTTCCTGGAGCGCCCCAAGCAGTCCAACGACGAGGCCCTGGCCTACAGCCAGCCCTATCTGTACCGCCTGATCCGAGCCCAGAAACGTCAGGACGACCCCATCCTGGTCGTCCCCCTGCTCCTGGTCTGGGAGAAGCGCCCCGAGCCCCACCGGGCCAGCTTCCTCGACGATATCTTCGGCACCGTGCAGGCCCCGGGGTTCTTCCGGAAGTTCCTCCACTACTTCCAGACCTTCTGGCAGAGCTTCTTGAAGTTCGGCCAGCCCATGGTCCAGGTCTCGAGCGCCATCAACCTGCGAAACTTCTTGCGGGAGTACCCCAACGCCGACAGCTCGGACGCCACCGAGCTGTTGCGAGCTCGCCTCGAGGACTTCATCCACCGGGAGCGCCACGTGATCCTCGGGCCGACCTCTCCGTCCCGGGAGGATATCCACCGAGAGGTCCTGCACAGGCCCGAGCTGGTGGAACATATCCAGGCCCTGGCCGAAGCCGGCGAGGACGAGAAGGCGCTGAAGAAGCAGGCCCGCAAACAGCTCTACGAGATCTCCGCCGACACCAGCCTGTTGATGCTGAAGTTCTTCAGCGCCGGCCTCAGCTACGTCTGGTATCGCATCTACGAGGGCTTCGAGATCGACGAGGAGGGGCTCGAGGAAGTCCGGAAGGCCATCAAGTCCAGCTCGGTGATCCTCGTGCCCAGCCACAAGAGCCACATCGACTACCTGGTCTTGAGCTACGTCTTCTACCACTACGGGCTGATGACCCCCCATATCGCCGCCGGGGTAAACCTGTCGTTCTGGCCCCTGGGGCCGATCTTTCGGCGAGCCGGGGCGTTCTTCATCCGGCGATCCTTTCGAGGGGAAGGCCTCTACCCGGTGGTCTTTCAGGAGTACCTGATCCGCCTGATGGAGGAGCGCTATCCCATCGAGTTCTTCATCGAAGGGACCCGGAGCCGAACAGGCAAGCTGATCAAGCCCAAGTACGGCATGTTGGACATGATGATCCGGGCCTACGCGGCGGGGAGGCTGGAGTCGGTGAAGTTCGTGCCCATCTCCGTGGGCTACGAGAAGATCATCGAAGAGCGCTCCTATCGCCGAGAACTCCTTGGCGAGGAGAAGCGGCGGGAGAGCCTCACGGATCTACTGAAGACCCCGAAGTATCTCACCAGTAAGAAAGGGCGGCTCTACGTGGAGTTCGACGAGCCCATCGACCTCGGCGAGTACTTCGCCAAGTATGGCATCGACCGGCTCGAACCCGACGACGAGGACCTCGACGCCCTGACGGTCCGCCTGGCCCACCGGATCATCTTCGACATCAACCAGATCACCACGGTCTCCCCGACGGCTCTGGCAGCGGCGGTGCTCTTGAACACGCCGGCCCGGGGCGTCGATCGCCAGCGACTCCTCCACGAGGTGGGCTTCTTGATCCACTTCTTGGTGCGCCCCGGGCGCAAGATCCGCCTTTCCGGGGCCCTGCGGGAGGCCCTGGCGTCTCGAGAGGAGGAGATCGATCAGGTGCGACGGGCCGCCGGCGGTGACCCGGCCCCGAGCCTTCGCTTCGATCCCACAGCCCATCCCGACGCCCTCCGAGCTCGCCATGTGGAGGCCGCCATGGGCGCCGCCGTGGCCTCCGTCATGGAGCGAGCGCTGGGGATCTTCGAAGCCGAGGGACAGGTCGTGATCCGTCAGGAAGAGGACGAGGAGTTCTTCTCCCTCCATGATGAACACCGTCTGGACCTGGCGTTCTACCGCAACACCTTGATCCAACACTTCGTACCCGAGTCGTTGCTGGCCACGGCGATCCTGAAGTTCGATGGCCCCCGGATCGCGCTCGACGCCCTCCGTGAGGAGACCCGTTTCTTGAGCCGCCTCTTCAAGTACGAGTGGATCTACGAGGAACGGGCCGAGTTCGAGAACGTCTTCTCCCGAACCCTACAAGACTTCCTTGAGAACCAATGGCTCTCCACCGAAGACGACGAGGACGGGACCACCTGGATCATCGTGGCCGAGCCGTCCACGGAGCTGACCTACTTCCGACGGATCGTCCTGACCTTCCTGGAGGCCTACGCGATCGCGATGAACTCCCTGGATCTCCTCCAGGAAGGACGCCAGGACAAGAAGGACCTGATTGACCACATGCTCCAGCGCGGCCGAAAGGGATACCTCCGGGGAGACGTGATCTTTCATGAGAGCCTGTCGAAGCCCACCTTCCTCAACGCTCTTCGGCTCTTGGAAGACTGGGGCGCTGTGGAACGGCAGATCGAGTCCGGTCGCGTCCGGGAGACCACCTACTTCGCCCGAAGCGGGGAGTGGCCCGCCGAGCGCTACTGGCAGTTGCAGCAGCGCATCGACGGGTTCGTCTACCGGGACTGGGAGCTGCGCAATCAGGTCTCCGGTCGCCGGGGCGCCCCGTAGTCCGGTCCGCCGTCCCCGTCGACCGGTGGGCTATCCGGCGGCCAGGTTCTTGGGCGCCGGTAAGAGGGCGATGATCGACTCGTCGGTGACGTCGAGGGTGACGTCGCCCCCGAAGAGGATCTCCTCGATCACCAGGGGCGGTTCGTCCCCTTTGACCACCTCATCGGACAGGAGATAGGGCTCGAACCGGCGCGCCGCCGCCCCGGTGACCCCCACAGGCTGCACCCGGACCAGGCAGGCCGGCCCCTCGGAGCGAGCCCGCCGCACCCGAAGCAAGAGCTCGGCGGCCTCGGGCCATCGCCGCCGACCGTTGACGCAGAGATCGATCACCAGCCGGGTCAGGGTGACCGGATGAGAGAACAACGGGGGCAGGTCCTCCTCGATGGCGAAGCTCCACACCGGCCCGGGCGCCAGGATCCGGGGCAAGAGGCCTCGCAGCGACTCCACCACCTCTTCCAGATGGCAGGGAGCCATCGGCACCCGGCGGCCCGCCGACAGGGTCTGCATGGTCTCGTTGAGATCGATCCCCCGCCGAACGGCCCGACCGATCCGCTTGAGGTACTCCTCCCGTTGGACCTCCGAGGGGCGGTGGCGACGCAAGAGCTCCAGATAACTCTGAGAGATGGTGAACACGTTGTTCAGATCGTGGCTGATCACCCCGGTGATCCGGGCCATCAACTGGTTGCGATCCCGACCGTTGAGGTCGGCCCCGGCCAGGAGCACGGCCATCACCTCCCCGGCCCTTCCCACCACCCGGGCTCGCCGAAAGGTCACGGGTTGCCCCGTGGCGTCCAGGTACTGCAGGATCGTCTCTCTGTGGGAGGAGGCCAGCGCCGTCGCCAGGCGGCGCTCCAGATCGGTGGGGGCGACCCGAGACAGGCGCTCCTCATCGAAGGTCTCCGGCTCATACCCCAGCGCCCGGGCCATCGCCGCGTTCGGCTCCATGAGCCCCGGGCCCACCAGGTGGGCCGGCCAGGGCAGCTCGTGAATCCATGAAAAACCCGTCCTCGTTCCCAGGCTCGGCTCCATCCGTTCCATGGTCCTCCCTCCCTTCTTGTGTTGGACTGACCCAAGAAAACTAAGCACCGCCATCGACGGTGTCAGGGCTCCAGGGTGTCTCGGCGGCCGAAGTCGTCCTCCAACACCAGGAGCGTGGCTCCCTCGGCGTCGATCCGCCACCGGGAGCGGTGAAACTCCCGGCTGTTCACGTACCGCCCCTCCAGGTCGTGATAGTCGAAGGCTTCCTGGTGCATCCGGAACTTCTCGGCCACCACCTCGACCTCCACGGCCTCGGGCCAGTCCCCGGTCAGGGGCAAATAGAGGGACTCCCCGGCCTCGATGCGGTTGTCCGAGATCAGGCGGATCTGCGGCCACCACTCATAGATGGAGCCGATCCGAACCTCGTCCTCCCCCACCAGCTCCCCTTCGCCGTCGAAGATCCGGGCCACCACGTCCACGTGGCGCTCGGGATCGCCGGTGGGAAAGAGGTGCCCGGCGAACTCGTTATACACCCGCACGGAGTACCCCGACGGGGACTCCTCGTCGGTCACCACCGAGAGGCTCGCCCCGGAGCCGAAGATCGCCCTCAGGGGGGCGATCTCCTCTTCGAAGTCGGGGTGCTTGGGGATCAGGGATCCCCCGAACCAGTGGTGTCGGGTCTCCCGCTCCGGGACATCGAAGCCTTCGGCGACCTTCCGATGGACCGTGGGCATGTGGCAATCCTGGCAGCCCTGACCGGCCGCCGCCGCCGGGCTCCGCTCCCACTCGGCGCCGGTGGTGAAGAAGCAGGCCAGGTTCTGATCCGGGAAGTGGGCCTCCGCCTGGTGACAGCTCACGCAGTTGTTCTCGTTCATCAGGTCTTCCCCGAGGGCCACCGGATGGGGCGCGTCGGTGTCGCCCCGGGGCCCGTAGACCACCCCGTCCTGGACGTGACAGGTGGCGCAGGAGATCGCGTCGTCCTGCAGCTCGGGGTCGAAGAAGGGGTTGTCCACATAGATGGGTTTGCCGATCTCCCCGTTCTCCAGCCCCACCACGAGGCGCTCCAGCTGGTTGATCATCGGGGTGTGGCAGTTCAGGCACATCCAGCTGACGTCGTCGGGGTGGTGCTCATCGTAGTCGCCGCTGGACTTTTCGAGCTCCGCCATGAACTGGGCGTCATCCCGGAAGGCCCGGGCGTGGGTGGAGATCTTCCACTCCTCGTAGATCGCCGCGTGGCATTGCCCACAGGTCTCGGCCCGCAGATCGGGCAGGCCCGCCGGAATCTCCGAGTAGGGTCGGGGCCGCTCAAAATAGGGCCGGCTCTCATAAAAGGCGTGGGCCGCCGCCAGGATCTCCTCGTCGGACATCCTGGCGAAGGGATCATCGTCGCCAGACCACCACCACAGGACGGCCACGGCGGTGATCGCCATCGCCGCTGCCAGGGGGACCAGAATTTTCAGGGGTAGTGAACGCACCAGGGACTCAGGATTCCTTCTCGCGAGGCACATCGCGATGACGAATATTGACGTGCCAGCCGAGACTCTTCAGGTGCTCGGCGATCCTCTCGGTCATGGCCACGGACCGGTGCTTTCCGCCGGTGCAGCCGATGCCGATGGTCAGGTAGCTCTTCCCCTCGTCTTCGTACAAGGGCAACATCAGCTCGATCAACGGGAAGAACCGGGCCAGAAACTCCAACGCCTCCGGCTTGGACAACACATAGTGCTGTACCGGTTCTTCCAACCCTGTCCGTGGGCGAAGCTCCTCCACGAAATAGGGGTTCGGCAAAAACCTCAGGTCAAAGACCAGATCACACTCCGTGGGCAGCCCGTGCTTAAAGCCGAAGCTCAACACGGTGATCCGAAGCGGCGGCTCCTCGGACCCCACGTACCGCTCCTGGATTAAGTGCTTCAAGGTGTGGACCGTGTGCTTCGAGGTGTCCAGGACCAGGTCGGCCCGGGCCCGGAGGTCAGCCAGGCGCCTGCGCTCCTCTTCGATCCCCTCCCGGACCGTCCCTTCGGCGCTCAACGGGTGACGTCGACGGGTCTCGCTGAACCGACGGACCAAGACGTCGTCGGAGGCCTCCAGGAAGACGATCTGTACCTCGACGCCCTCCTCCTGGAGCTGGTCGATCATCCCCACGGCCTGGTCGAGGTGCATCCGATCCCGGGTGTCCACCACGAAGGCCAGCCGCTTCCACTCCGGTCGGGGACCGCTTCCGGCCAGCTCCAGCACCTTCGGCAGCAGTGGCACCGGCAGGTTATCGATACAGAAAAACCCCCCGTCTTCCAGCGCTCGGATGGCCGTGCTCTTGCCGGACCCGCTCAACCCCGTCAGGATCACCACCCGATGGCGTGCCGTACCGGCGCTGCTCTCTTCGAGGGTTTCCGTCATGTTGGCTCGACTTTGGCCGTCAGGCCTCGTTGATCTCGACGACGACCACGGTGGTGTTGTCCTTGCCGCCGTTCTCGTTAGCGGCGTCGATCAGGGCCTGCACGCATCCCTCGAGATCGTCGCGAAACTTGACCATGATCTCGTGGATCAACTCATCTTTGATCATCCCGTTGAGACCGTCGGAACACATCATGTAGAGGTCGCCGGGCTTGGGCTCCTCGTGATCCACGTCGACCTGAACGGTCTCCTTCATCCCCAGGGCCCGCACGATCACGTTCTTATGGGGGAAGTTCTCGATCTCCTCCTCGGTGAGATCTTTCATCTTGATGTAGTCGTTGAGGAGGGAGTGGTCTTCGGTGACCTGGGTGAGTTCCCCATCCCGGAGGCGATAGATCCGGCTGTCACCGACGTGGCCAAAGTAGATCAGGCCGTCGGAGACAAAGCTGGCCACCAGGGTGGTGCCCATGCCGTGGTGCTTGCTGGGGTCTCCTTTGGCCTTCTCGAAGATCCGCAGGTTCGCCAGCTTGATCGCCGCGGCCAGGCGGTTCTCTTCGTAGGCTCGCCCCTTCTCCATCTTGTACGGCCAGGTCATATCTTCGTCGACGGCGGTCTCTCGAAAGAACTCCGCCACGGTGTCCACGGCCATCTGAGAGGCGACCTCGCCGCTGGCGTGGCCTCCCATCCCGTCGGCCACGAGGTAGAGATTATGCTCCGGCACCAGACAGAGGTTGTCTTCATTATGAGAGCGCTTGCGCCCCACGTCGGTGCTCCCTGCGTAACGCAGTTTAATCGGCACGGCATCACCCTTCGTTCGGTTGCGGGCTCTTGCCACAAAAGGCAGAGGTGCCCGGAACTTGCCATTACGAGTCCCACTCTACTCGTAGGTTCAAAAAGGGGCAAGTCTTACGGTAGGGGGGTATTTACCGAGAGTGGGTCATGGCGCCGAGCTCTTCAAACTCGAGGAGGCGGATCTTCCGGCGCACCGCGCAGACCGCCACGGGCCGGGCTCGCTCCGAGAAGAACACCGCCAGGATGTCCACGTCATCGGCGTGAAGGGAGAGGATCTTCTGGCCCGTGGGGAGCTGGTAGAGGTGCACCGACCGGTCTACCAGGGCGGCGGCCAGGAGATAGCCGTCGGGAGAGATGGCCATGGACCGGACCGGGGCGTGGCTGCGGAACTGGGCCGTCGGGGTCCGGGGGTTGAAGAGGGAGACCACCTCGATGCCGTTATCGGCCCGGGCGACGGCCAGGGACTCGGCGTTCTGTCCCAGGGCCAGGGCGTTGACCTCGGCGCCGCTGCGGATCCGAGCCCAATCGCTGGAGCTCGTCCGCTGCTGGTGATGCATATACACTCGCCCAGACTTGGAACCCGCCACCACACAGTCCCCATTTCCGGAGACCGCCACGGCCGTGATCGGCCGTCGTCGCACGTCCTGAAAGAGGGTCTTGCTCTGGCCTTTCGTAAGGGTCACCCGGGAGATACTCCCATCACTGTGGCCAGCGATCACGTGATCTTCAGCGAGGGCCACGGCCTGGACCGTGGCCTGGGTGGGGATCGGAAGGGGCGTCGGAGAGGTGGCCTCGGGCTGGAAGATCTGCACCTCTGGCGGGTCCTGGGCCTCGAGGAGCAAGAACCGGCCTGCCGGTCCAAAGGCCGCCCGGGCCTGAGTCGACGACGTCGACAGGGCATAGGCCGCCGACGGGATTGCCGTGGCCGCCGAGCTCTCGCTCTGGGATCCCTGGAAGTGAATCTCCGCCGGGATCGCGTCGATCTGGTCATTGCCGTGGGGCGTTTGTCGTGGCGACGATGGGGTGGCCGCTGGCTTCCGGGGTCCGAAGGCGTGGAGGGTAGCGGCGCTGGTGTGTTCCTCCCTGTCAAACCCGTGGGATCCCGTGTCAGGACCGTCATCCAAGGCTTCATGTGAGTCCGACACCTGGGTCTGCCGGACCTGGGATCGGGCCTCCAGCATCTGCGTGTCCTGGACCTTATCGAGCTCGGCGATCACCTCCGAGAGGTCGTCCGGTCGTTGCGACGGGTCCTTGGCGAGCATGGCCGCCACCAACCGCTCCAGGTACTCCGGGAAGAGCTCCTGGGGCCGCACGTCGCTGAGCCGCGGCGGCTGCTTTCGCACGTGCATCCGAAGCACATCATAGACGTTGTTCGACACGAAGGGGGGCTTGCCGGTGAGCATGAAGAAGAGGATCGCCCCCAGGCTGTAGATATCGCTGCGGTGATCGATCTTCTTGGCCATCGCCTGCTCGGGGCTGGCATAGAGCGGGGTGCCGATGAACCCGTGGGTCATGCTCACCGAGGCGTCGTCGGTGAGCCGGACGATCCCAAAATCCAGGATGTGCACGAAGTCATCCCCCGCCGGCAGGCGCTCCACCATCAGGTTCTCGGGCTTGAGATCCCGGTGGATCATCCCCGCCTGATGGGCCTCGTAGAGCCCGTTGGCCGTCTGCCGCAACAGAGCGCAGGCCCGACCGATGGACAGGGGACCGCCGTTGAGGATCAGGTCTTCCAGGGTGTCGCCGTCGATCAGGTCCATCACCGCGGCGACGAACTTCCCCTTCAGGTCCAGGATCTCGTAGAAGGACACGATGTGGGGATTGCGCAGGCGGCTCAACGCCTCGATCTCCCGGTTGAGGCGGGCGATGATCTGCTCGGCCTGCTGGCCCTTGTCGGTGGCGATGATCTTGACGGCGAACTGCCGAGAGATCGACAGGGACTCGGCGCAATAGACCTCGGCGCTGGCGCCCTGTCCCAGAGGACGGGTCACCAGGTATCGGTCATCGATCAGACGCCCCAACCAGGAGTCGTGGGAGTCTTTCAGTGCCATCCACCCCTTCTCCGGGCGAGCCTGGCCACAGTGAAGGCAGGCCTCTTCCACCTCGAAGGTCACCGAGCCACAGCGCGCGCAGAGATGCTCGGGCCGACCCTCTTTGATGAGAGTTCGGCGAGCTTCCCGCATCGCTCTGAGGTGTTGACCCGTCGCCGTCGACGGGTCTTTGGTGGACATCGGATACTCCATAGGTGACTCACGCCTTCTCGTTTGCCGGTGAGGCATAAAATCCCCCCCGCCATATCAATCAGTCATAATAGATAGTGATAGTAGGGAGGAATCACACCCCCGACAAGCCGCAGCTTGTCAAGTTTTGTGACCGGTCGGTCAGTGCCTCACGGACCGTTCGTGGAACCGCGCCAGACCTTTCTCTGATTCCCGGCGGCCTCGGCGCTTCCTCAAATCACTACGGGATGCGAGTGAATCGAGCCACAGCGCTGAGCCCGTCCAGGACCTGCTCCCACTGGGGGTCTTCCCACTCCAAACTCATCCGGGCGCCCGGGGTGTCCCCGCAGAGCACCCAACTGTAGTGCTGTGGATCTACCACGCAGCTATCGGGGAGATCGGAGTTCACGTCCACGGGCTCCACACACCACCCGGTGGCCTCGATCCGAGGGATATCCAGTTCGAAATCGGGGGCGTTCGCCAACCGCACCTCGATCCCGGTGTCGCAGAAGAACTCCGCGTCCTCATCGTCCGCGGCAAATCCCGGGTAGGGCACGCAGTTGCCGGGCTCTCCGGTCTGTGCATGGGCCGGACAGGACCCGTCATCGGGGCCGTCGCAGCTGTAGACGTTCCGAATACACCCGGCGGCCTCGGCCCGGAGGTTCTCGGCGATCTCTAGGAGGAGCTCTTCGAACTGATCCTGTGTGCAGATCTCTCCACCGACGTCCGTGATGTCCGCCTCCCCGGTGTCCGAATCGAACTGCGCCTCGGGCAGGTGATTCTGGAACCCGGAGATAAACTCGGC
>SKON01000232.1 GCA_007120035.1 Myxococcales bacterium | reverse complement strand
TGACGTAGAGGAGGTCGCCGCCGGCCTCGAAGGTGCGGGCGGCGACGAGCTGCTGGGTGCCGGGGCCCCAGACGTACTGGTCTCGGGGGACGGCGACGCCGACGGAGGAGGAGTTGGTGGCGCGCCAGGTCTCGACGGGGTTGGGGCCGTCGTGGACGAAGAGGTCTGCGTGGCCCTCCTTGTGGATCACGGCGACCATGCGGCCCGTCCAGTCGTAGAGGTAGCTCTCGACGTAGTCCTCGGTGTCGCTGTGGACGGTGATCAGGCGGCGGTAGGCGTCGTACTCGAAGGTGAAGTCGCCGACGCCCTGCATGTGGCCGTGGTCGTCGTAGGTCACGTCTTCGATGGGTTGGCCACGGAACTCGAACTCGTCGACGCGGCCGTCGGGGAGGCGGTCCGCGTGGGCGAAGTTGATCCCGGAGAAGAGCCAGTTCGCGGAGCCGAAGATGGGGTCCCGATCGTAGGTTCGGAGGTCGTCGTAGACCGTGCCTTTGAGCTCGCCCTCGATCTCCATGGTGTCCAGGTGCCCCCGGGCGGTGTAGGAGAAGGTCGCGTCCTCGTATCGGAAGTCGGCCTTCATCGCAGAGTTCTCGATGTAGTAGGGGAGGGTGAGTTCGCGGTCCACGATTCGGCCTGCGTTGTCGCGGTCAAAGGTAAGGCCAAGGAGTTCGGGGAAACACTCACTGCCCCAGCGGTTCGTGAGGGTCCCGCCACAATAGGCTTCGGCGTAGGAGGTGTTGATGGGGTTGCCGGAGCCGTCGACGTCCACCACAGAGTAGAGGATTTGGTCGAGGTCCCCAAATGGCCCGAAGGTGCGTTGCTCACGGAAGGGGCCTTCGTCGATGGCGTGGCCTGCGTAACGGTCGCCGATGTAGTCGAACTCCATGTTGGAGGGGAACCCTTGTTCAACGATCGAGGTGAGTCGCCCACGGCCGTCGTAGCTCCGATGGGAGGCTCGCTGTGGCAAGGAAACAGTCACTTCGTCGTAGTCGCTCCCGGTGTAGTACTGGTAGGTGATGGAGGGGAGGTCGATCTCGGAGATCGTGATGGTCTCCTCAATGATCCTTCCCAGCGAGTCGTAGATGTACTCGTTGGAGGCCGAGGGTTCGCGGACAAATCCGGTGGTCGACTTGAAGGTGCCATCGAGGTCCAGGGCGCTCAGCAGGGACGCCTGTGTAATGCGTCCGAGGGCGTCGTAGGTGAACTCCAGTTTCTCTCCCGTGGGGCTGACTTCGAGGACTCGATCGCCAGTATGGCTGTCGTACACAAACTCCAGCGTGCGTCCCTCGCCATCAGAGACCTTGTCCACTCGCCCAAGATGGTCATAGAGGAAGCTGTCGGCGGGCCCACCCGAGATGTCACGTTGGCGATTCATCAACTCGTCAAAGTCGCTGTACTGGAAGGTGGTCATGGTGCCGGAGGGATCCTCGAGAGCGATCTGTCTGCCGGCGATGTCGAAAACGCGGCTGGTGCAGAGGTTGATTCCACCAGAAGTCTCACAGGATTCGACGGGAACACCAGCCAGGTTGTACTCCACGGTCGAGGAGGTGCCGTCCTCGTCGAGGGTCGCGATGACCCGCCCGAGCCCGTCGCGGGTGACCTCCGAGGTCCTTTGTTGCATATTCGCAGCGATTCGTCTCCACTCGACGGGACGGCCGTGAATATCCCACTCATGGGAGACGGTCGTGATGATCGGATCGCCGTCGAATCCATCAGAAGGCATCTCTATCTGCGTGGTAACATGACGGTCGCGACCGAAGTCGGGGAGAGAGATCACGGAGTTACCCTCATGGTCACCGCGCCAGAGCACCGCTCCGCGAGCGTCGGTGGTGAGGAACTCGGGGGAACGGCCGGTCCGGTCGATCTTGAAGGGACGCCCATCATCGTGGCGGTCGATGGTCACGTGGTAGAGCCCGTTGAGGGAGGACTCGATGATCTCATCGAAAGGGTTGTAGGCGAACTCGAGGAAGTGCTGCTCCGATCCTGCGATGTGGAGATTCTCGAGGAACTCCTTTTCGATCAGGTTGCCACGGATGTCGTAGCGATGGGCCCACCGCTCACCTCGGCGGTTGATCTCTTCCCTGAGCCGTCCCATGGCGTCGAATTGCCACTCCATGGTCACCACATCGCCGCCACCGCCGTATTGCCCCACGGATTGAGCGATCGGGGGGCCCATGGGACGGTCAGGGTCATAGGTAAAGGAGGTCTCCAGTTCGAGCGGGCTCGATTCGCCGGGCCGGTAACCGCTCTGGACGATGGAGGCCAGCCGCTTCAGGCTGTCGTAGTTTCGATACACCGTGGCGCGGAGGGAGCGCCGAATCTCGACGGGCCGCGCGGATCCGTCGCGAAGAATCACGGTGACGTTGCAGTCGGCATGGGAGTCCGGGTTGATCGACTCCAGGATGGCTCGGTCCGTGATGGTCTCCGGAAGGAAGCTGTTGAGGCTGTCGCAGGCACCCTCCTCGGCCTCTTCTGCGATCAAGACCGGGTGGTGATAGCTGTCATGGCGGAGATGGCGTTGAAGGAGGACTTCGGAGCCCTGGGACACTGATTGGGTGCGAGGGGTCCCCAGGGAGCTGTACTCAGTGACCGAGAGCTCTCCATCGGGCCCGAGAACGGACCACGTCCGCCCGTCAGTGTCGCGATAGAATTCGGTGGGGTCTCCGTTTCTGTTCCAGCGGGTATGTGGGTGTCCGGTGTGATCGTAGCTGAGAGCCACCTGTGGTTGATCGAGCCAGAAGGGGTCGAAGATGGCAGCGATCGTCTCTGCGGAGATGCCGAGGCTACTCATATGGCCTTCCGGTACGGAGCCACATCCGAGGCTCTCGTGGAAGACGTATTGGAAAGGGCCAGGATAGCTCGGGCAGTGGCGGGCTGCCATACCGGAGTCGGGCAGAATCTGGTCGTCATCAGAACTCCAGCTCTGGGCGGTGACGGTGCCGAGAAAGCCGGAGTAGCCCGGGCTGACTTCGGATTCGCCGGGAAAGGAGTTGCCGCCGAAGGCCGATGCGAAGCCGTCGTCGCCAGTTCGCTTGTAGTAGGAGTGGGTGACTCGAAGCCCCGTGTTGGTGAGGACCTCGCCGGGGAGGCCGTGAGGTGCTGCGGCGAGGAATGTGGTCCGGGGGTCCTCGGGCGCGTCGGGAACGTGGTGGGTGACGCGGACCGGGGTGCCGGCGACAGCCCCGGAGAAGGCGTTGTTGGGGAACCCTATCGCGTCATTGCCATTGAGGTCCTCGTCGTAGAGGTGCACCGTGAATTGGACTCCTCGCAGAAAGTTTTGCTCCGTGCCGTCTTCGTGGACGAATTCATCGGAGAGCTCGTACTTGTAGTTATCTTCGCCTTCCAGTTCGACTCGCTTGTGTGAGAACTCCCAACCCATTGCGATCAGGTCGTAGAGCATAGCCGCGACAGGGTTGTTCGCAGGGTCAGAGTCCCACCCGAACTCCTGGTAGTCGTAGTCGATGATCCAGCGGTTGGACCACACCGTCTCTTCGCTGAGATCGAGGACTCCCTCCTCGATCACCCGCGGCTGGTTGAAGAGTGGTTCGTAGGTAAAGGACGAGTATTGCCCGGCGATGCTCGGGTCGTCGGTGCTCCCCGCTTCCTGTGGCGAGTTGAAGTGCCGTGATAGTCGGGTCAGGTTGTCGCGGCGAGTCCAGAACCCGGGGCGAAGAACGGGGAGGGCGGTGGATTCGAGGTCGTCATAGGTCTGGTACTCGCGGATCTCGAAGACTTCGGGCTCGGCGGAACGATGGGGGTCGGTCTTGTAGACGAGATTCCCGTCCTCATTGAAGCGACGGATCACGCGGACGAAGTCGGCGCCACTCTGGGTGGCTTCCACGAGAGGTTGTCCTCGAAAGTTCAATCCGTAGTAGGTGGTGTCGCCGACCCGGTCGTCGACGACGACCCACTGGCAGATCCGTAGTCCGTCGCGTTTGATTCGCTCGCGGCCGGTTTGGATGTACTCCATCAATACGACTTCGTCGTTGGGCTCCGATCGGAAGGTAGCGAGCAAGCCGTTGTGGAGGGGGTCTCCGACCTGGCCTGCGGCGATTCGATCGCAGGAGAGCTCGGTGATCGAGATCTCGTCATCGGAGATCGTGGGGTTGAAGGGCTCACGATCGAAGTAGTCGGGCCCCGGTTCGGCGCCGGGAAGCTCGTCGCTGATGGACTGTGCCTGGGTGAGCTTACAGTCCATCATGTTGTAGCCGTAGGGGGTGTCCACTCCACAAGTGGGGATGATGCCGTCGGCGGGATCATCACACAACATGTCTGCTTGAAAGTGGCAGTTGGGT